>JANMTJ010000536.1:0-6869 GCA_031390295.1 Oleiharenicola sp. | reverse complement strand
CCTGCGGCCGCTGCCGCCGGTAATGGTCGATGATCGTGCCGCGCGCGATCTGGTAGAGCCAGGCCTCAAGCCGGGTGTCGTCCCGCAGGCTGTCCCGCGAACGATAGACCTTCAACAGGGTCTCCTGCGCCAGATCGTCGGCCACGGTGTCATTGCGCACGCGGCGGCGGATGAAGGCCCGCAACCGTGGCGCGAATTCCAAGACCCCGGTGTCAAATGACTGCGTTCGCCGGCCCAGCGCTCCGGGGACGGAGCGTGGACGGTTGATCGGCGGGACGGACGCGGCGGGCATGGCTCAGGGTTTCCAAGCCGTGATGATGGCCGACACAAGGTAATCAGCAACTCTCGGATCGCTGCCCCATTGGGCGATGAACTTCCGCGAGGCGCCCTTGAGCTCGATGTCGACCTGGGCGAAACCGGCCGCAGCCAGCATCGCCCGCAGTTCGTCCACGAGGGAGGCCCCGCCGATGCACGCCCCGATGAGCGGCAGCTGGGCCCGGATGTCGTCGGGCAGCGGCTTGGTCGCGACCACGTCGGAGATCGCGAGGCGTCCGCCAGACTTGAGGACACGGAACGCCTCGGCGAAGACGCGCGGCTTCTCAGGCGACAGGTTGATGACGCAATTGGAGATGATCAGGTCCACGGTCGCGTCGGCCACCGGCAGCGCCTCGATCTCGCCGAGCCGGAACTCGACATTGGTCAACCCGGACTTGGCGGCATTGCGCCGGGCCTTGGTGATCATCGCCGGGGTCATGTCCACCCCGAGCACGCGGCCCGTGCCGGCGAGCTGGCGGGCGGCGATGAAGGCGTCGAAGCCCGCACCGCTGCCCAGGTCGAGGACGGTCTCACCGGGCTTGATGCTGGCGAGGGCCAGCGGGTTGCCGCAGCCGAGGCCGAGGTCGGCGCCCGCGGGAGCAGCGGCCAGGTCGGCGGCACTGTAGCCCAGCTGGTGGCTGTAGGTGGCGCCGGCCGGCGGGGCCTCGCTGGCGCAGCAGCCGGTGGCGGTGCAGCCGCAACCGGTGGGTTCGCTGGCGTCGGCCTGTTCCGCGATGGCGCCATAGCGGTCGCGGACGTATTCCCTGATCGTTTCAGTGGGGGGTTGTTTCATGGGTGAGTTGGATTCACCCAAGGCAGACGCACCATGCGCCCGAAGGACGCAGCTTATTTCAAATTACCGCCGGGCGGCGCCGCGCGTGAGCCGGCTCTTGGGCCGCTCAGGCGCCAGCTGCGGCATGCCGCCGCCGTCGAAGATGCCCGAGTAGGTGTAATTGAAACCGTCGATCTTCTTCCAATCGATGCTCATGCCGATGAAACGCTCGATGCTGCGCGCATCGCGCCAGGTCTCCTCGGTCACGAGCGTGAAGGCGTCGCCCGTCTTATGCGCGCGGCCGGTGCGGCCGATGCGGTGGACGTAGTCCTCGGGGTTCTCGGGAACGTCGAAATTGATCACGTGCGACACGTCGGCGATGTCGAGGCCGCGCGCGGCGATGTCGGTGGCGACCAGCACCTCGTGCTTGCCGGACTTGAAACCCTTGAGCGCATCGACGCGCTCCTGCTGGCTGCGGTCGGAGTGCATGACGGCGCAGGTGTGGCCGGCCTGCTTGAGGCGGCTGGCCACGTAATCGGCGCCGCTCTTGGTCCGCGAGAAGATGAGGACGCTGTGGTATTGGGTCTGCTCCAGCAGGAACGCGAGCAGCTCGAACTTCTGGGCCTGCACCACGGGATAGAACGCGTGCGTGATCGTCTCGGCGGTCGAGCGCTCACGGCTGACGGCAATCTTGAACGGATCGCGCAGGGCCCACGCAGCCAGCTGCTCGATCTCGGGCGGCAGGGTGGCGGTGAAGAAAAGGGTCTGGCGCGACTTCGGCACCTTGGAGACGATGCGCTTCACGTCGGGGAGGAAGCCCATGTCGAGCATGCGGTCCACCTCGTCGAGGACGAGCGTCTGGATCTGGTCGAGCTTGATCTCGCCCTGTTCCATGAAGTCGAGCAACCGGCCGGGGGTGGCGACGAGGATGTCCATGCCGTGGGCGAGATCCTCGCGCTGCTTGCCGTACCCGACGCCGCCGTAGATCACGGTCGTGCGGAGGTCGGTGTACTTGGAATAATTCTTGAAGGATTCCTCGACCTGCAGGGCGAGCTCGCGGGTGGGCTCCAGCACCAGGCAGCGGATGGCGCCGTGCGTGCCGAGCCGCTGCAAGATGGGCAGCGAAAAGGCCGCGGTCTTGCCCGTGCCGGTCTGGGCCGAGCCGATCACATCCTTGCCGGCCAGCACGACCGGGATGGCCTGGACCTGGATGGGGGTCGGGATCTCGTAACCCTTCTGCTGCACCGCGTAGGCGAGCCGGTCGCCCAGCCCGAGGGCGGTAAACGCGTTGTCGAGCTTGGGGACCTCGGGCAGAGGACGGGCGGCCTGGGCGGCCCGTGGGGCGTGGATCGGGCGGGCGGCGGGGGCGGCCGCCGGGCGGTGCACCGGGGTGGAACGGGGGGGCCCGGAGTGAGGGGCGGCTTTGCGTTCGGGACGGTGCGAGCCTTCGCGGGAGGCGGGTTTGGTGTGCTTGGCCCCGTGCGCAGGTTTGGGCGCGTCACGCCCGGCGTCCGGATTGAAGGTCTGCTTTATCTTGGAGAGAAACTTGCGGAGCATGGATGAAAGGCGTGCTTATCAGGGGCAACCCGGGGCATTGCAATCCCGCAAAAAAACAGCCCCGCCCGACCCTGACGCGCCCTTTGGCTACAGCTCGGCCTTGATCTTATCGAGGATGGTCAGCGAGAGGCCCTGGTCACCCACCAAGCCGACGCGGATCTGGACCTTGGTGAGGGTCTTGGTCACCCGGGTGAGCTTGATTTCCACACGCTTGTCGAGGGCGGTGCGGGTGACCAGCTGGGCGTCCACGCCGCTTTTGTGATCATCGATCTTGGTGAATTCCAGCTTGCCCAGCGCGCGTTGCGTCGCCGTGAAGACCGTATCGAGGTCATGCTCCAGGTTGACCACCATCTCGCCCCGCACATAGGCCACGGCACCGGCTCCCGCCGCCCCGGCGGCCACCACGACGCACCCCGTGAACAGGGACGTGGCGCCCAGCACCAGGCCGAGACTGAGGAGAATTGATTTGCTGCAACAGGGCACAAGGGATCGGGAAATATTCATGGCGTGTTCGGACAACACTTCGCGAAACTTGTGCGTAAAAAAATCCGGAAAAACCGGCTAGGCGGGGCTGACCTGACCGTCCAGCGCTTCGCGCATCACCTTGGCCAGTTGGTCAATGCCGTAAGGCTTGGCCAGGACCGCCTGGAATCCGTGGGCCTGATAGTTGGCCAGCACGGTATCGCGCGAATAACCGCTGGAAACGATGGCGCAGATGCCGGGATCCATGCGCCGCAATATCTCCATGGCCTCCCGTCCGCCCATCCCGCCAGGCACGGTCAGGTCCATCACCACCAGCCCGAATTTTTTCCCCGCCGCCATGGCTTCCTGATATTTCTGCACGGCTTCGGTCCCGTTGGTGGCGACCTCGCAGTCGTAGCCGATTCTTTGCATGAAGTGGACCGCCATCGAGCGGATCGACGGCTCGTCGTCCATGAACAACACCCGGACCCGAAAGGGCGACAGGCTGCCAGGGGTACGGCTGCCCGGGTCGCTGGCGGGACCGAGCGCGGCCGCAGCCTCGGCCGGAAGCCAGATGCGGAACCTCGCGCCTTGGCCGGGCTCGGACTCAACTTCGATGTGCCCCTCATGCCTCCGCACGATGGAGTAGACCGAGGCCAGGCCGAGACCCGTGCCATATTCCTTCGTGGTGAAGTAGGGGTCGAAAATCTTGGCCAGGTTTTCGCCGGTGATACCCACACCCGTGTCGGCGACCGCCAGGAGCACATAACGCCCCGCCGGCAGGGGCGACCCGCCGGTGGCTGCCCTCGTGATTTCCTCATTGTCAGCCGAGACGGTGATGACTCCGCCCTCGGGCATGGCCTGCACGGCATTGATCACCAGATTCTGCACCACCTGACCCAGCTGACCCTTGTCGGCGTTGACCTGCCAGAGACCCGGGGCGAAGTTAAACTCGCCCCGGGCCTTGACCCCGTGCAGGGCGAATCCTGCCGATTCCATCACCAATCCCGGCAGGTCGACCGTGGTGCGCACCGGTTCACCGCCCTTGGCAAAGGTCAGCAATTGCAGGGTCAGGTCGCGGGCGCGCAGGGTCGCGCGCTTCGTCTCCTGCAACCGCTTGCTCACCGGATGATCCGGTCCGACCTCCCCCTCCGCCAGGCTCACGTTGCCCAGCACGACCGTGAGGATGTTGTTGAAATCGTGCGCGATGCCGCCGGCGAGGATGCCCAGCGCCTCAAGCTTCGAAGCGCGCCCGATCTCTGACTCCAGCTGGCGGCGGGCGCTGATATCGGTCACGAAACCCTCATAGTAGAGCAGCCGGCCGTGCTCATCGCGCACGGCGCGGGCGTTCTCAGAAATCCACACCGTGCCGCCGCCACGATGGCGGACCTCCGCCTCGAAATCGTTCAACTGGCCGCGGGTGTTGAGCGCCGCGATAAAGTCCTCGCGCCGCCCCGGCTGCGCGTAGAGCGCTGGGGCGGTGGAGCTCTCGGACCAGGTGATCATCTCCTCCGGCTGGTCGAACCCGAGGATCCTGGCCATGGCCGGGTTCACGGACAGGAACCGCCCCTCGGGACTGGTCCGGTAGATGCCCCCGACCGCCTGCTCGAACAACTCACGGTAGCGCTCTTCGCTTTGACGCAACGCCTGCTCGGCCAGCTTCCGTTCCGTGATTTCGGTGAACACGAGCCTGACATTGGCCAGATCGCGGTGCCCGTCCTTCTGTCCCACCTCCCAGGTGATGAGGGTGTGGATGGTCTCGCCCAGTTTGGTGTGATAGACTTTCTCCATCGTGAGCCGGTCCTTGCCCCGCCAGATTGCATCCAGCTCCTCGATGAACATCTGCATGGCCTGCTCGCTCATGACATCGGCCAGGTTGCGGTCCATGTCTTCGACCGACTTGTAGCCCGTCCGCGCCAGCGCCACCCGGTTCGCGGCCATCACCCGCTTGTGCTTGAAGATTTCCCGCACCACATCGGGCCTCGCCTGCAGATGCCTTCGTAAGTCGGTGATCCCCTCCGCGCGCAACCGGTCCAGCACGGGAACGAACTCCGTGTAGTCCTCGATCACGATCGGGGCCGGGGCCAGTTCAAAGTATTCGCGCTGCTGCTGCTCCGCCCGCAGCAACTGTTCGGTGCGGTGCCTGACCAGCGTTTGCAGGCGCCGGTTGGCCAGCGTGGTCAGCAGGGCGGCCACGGCGGCGATCACCAAGCCGATCCCCAGCCAGCGGATCCAGCCGGAGGAACGGTCCGCCGCCGGAGAATAAATGAATCCCGGCAAGGCTGCGACCGAGGTCGCATCGCCCGTCTTCACGGCCAGCTCGGCCATCCGCTGCCAGCGACCCGGGTTCATGTGGCCGATCTCGACCAGATCGGCGTTGATCAGCCCGGCAGTGGAGGTCGCTTCACGCTGGAGCCCCGCGCGGGTCAAGCCTTTGGTGCGTTCCCCCTCGGGCAGGCGGGTGATGATCCAGTCGATAACCTCTTCCTGGTGCGCCAGGGCGTATTCCCATCCTTTCTGTACCGCGCGTAGCATCGCGGCCACCCGCTCCGGGTTGTCCGCCAGTTCATTTTCGCTGGTGAACAGGCAGTCACCATAAAAATCCACCCCGTAGTCCGCCGGGCGGATAAGCTTGTATTTCAAGCCTGGGCCCTCGGTTACGAGATAGGCATCCGGTTGATAGATGGTGGACGCATCGGCATCGCCCTCGGCGAGTTCCTCGCGGCCCCAACGATCCGGAACCACCCGGAATTGATCCGGTTTCAAACCCTCAACATGGAACATGGCCCGGAGCTCGGTGTTTTGCAGGCCCGGGGACATGGCGATGCGCTTGCCGATCAAGTCGGCCGGCGTGGCGATGCCGCTGTTCTCCTTCACAATCAGAACAAACGGCGAATGCTGGAAAATAGCCGCCACGACGACCAAAGGTCTGCCGTTCAGGCGCTCGATCAGGATCTCAGACTGGCCGATGCCGTACTGGGCATGACCGGCCAGCACCTCCTTGGATGGCCGCCTCTCCACCGTGCCGATCCGGATTTCCACGTCCATACCCTCGGCTTGGAAATACCCGTTTTCGCTCGCCGCGTAGAGACCTGCGAACTGGAACTGGTGCGTGTAGGGCAGTTGCAGCACCACTCTTTCCTTTTGCACCGCCGCATGACTCGCGCCGGGTAGCGCAGAGGCGACAAGCATCATCAGGCGGCACGCCAAGGGTCGGTATTGAAAACGGTGGGGCATGCAGCGGGGCAACAGGACAGGGCAACGATTGCTATGTCCACCCCCGGTGATGTCGAGGAGCAAACCCCGTGGCCACGGATGACTGAAACACATTCGCCAATCCGCGAGGGCACGCCATGCTCTGCCCATGCCCCCCACCCTTCGCGCCGCCCAATCCTCCGACGTGCCCATCATCCTGGAACTCATCCGCGGACTCGCTGAGTACGAAAAACTCGCCCACGAGGTCACGGCCACCGACGCCCGGTTGCAGCAGACGCTTTTCCCCGCCGGCGGCTCCGCCCCGGCTGCGCATTGTGTCCTCGCCGAGGTGGACGGTGCTCCCGTCGGTTTTGCCCTCTATTTCTTCAACTATTCGACGTTCCTCGCCCGTCCGGGACTCTACCTTGAGGACCTGTTTGTGAAACCCGGATTTCGCGGCCGCGGTCTCGGCCGGGCGCTGCTGCTCCACCTCGCCCAAATCGCCAACCAGCGCGGCTGCGGCCGCATGGAGTGGGCCGTGCTCGACTGGAACCAACCCGCCATCGAC
>JANMTJ010000531.1:0-5285 GCA_031390295.1 Oleiharenicola sp. | reverse complement strand
GTCGGACTGGAATTGCATCAACGCGTTGTTGACCGTGGCGCCGCCGTCCACGCGGAGTTCGCGCAATGTGCGTCCGCAATCCGCCTCCATCGCCGCGAGCAGGTCGGCGCTTTGATAGGCGATGCTTTCGAGCGCGGCGCGGGCGAGGTGGCCGGCGGTGCTGCCGCGGGTGAGGCCGGTGATGACGCCGCGTGCGGCAGTGTCCCAATGCGGGGCGCCGAGTCCGGTGAAAGCGGGCACCAGATAAACCCCGCCGTTGTCAGGGACCGCGGCCGCGAGTTTCTCGACGTCCGCACTCGTCGCGATCAGTCCGAGCCCATCGCGCAGCCACTGGACCACGGCACCGCCGATGAAGACGGAGCCCTCCAGGGCGTATTCGGTTTTACCGCCGATGCGCCAGGCGATGGTGGTGAGCAGATGGTGGCGTGACGCAACGGGCCGGTCGCCCGTGTGCAGGAGGAGGAAGCAGCCGGTGCCGTAGGTGTTCTTGGCCATGCCGGGGCGGAAGCAGGCCTGGCCGAACAACGCGGCCTGCTGGTCGCCGGCGATGCCGCTGATCGGCACGCCGCGCAGCGCGGGCACGCTGCTGACCTCGCCGAACACCCCGCTGCTGTCGCGCACCTCCGGCAGCACTTCACGCGGGATCCGCAGGATTTTCAAGAGTTCGTCGTCCCATTCGCCCGTGCGGAGATTGACGAGCAGCGTGCGCGAGGCGTTGGAAGCATCGGTGGCATGGACGCGCCCGCCAGTGAGTTGCCAGAGCAGCCAGGTATCGACGGTGCCGAACGCCAGTTCGCCACGCTCGGCGCGGCGGCGCGCCCCGGGCAGGTGGTCGAGCAGCCAGGCGAGCTTGGTGCCGGAGAAATACGGGTCGAGCAACAGGCCGGTCTTCCGGCGAAAGAGGGGTTCGAGTCCGCGGCGCTTGAGCTGCGCGCACGGGTCGGCGGTGCGGCGGTCCTGCCAGACGATGGCGCGATGCAACGGCCGGCCGGTGCGGCGGTCCCACAACAGGGTGGTCTCGCGCTGGTTGGTCAGGCCGATGGCCGCGAGGTCGCGGGCGGTGAGATTGGCCTCGGCCAGGGCGGCGAGCGCGGTGCGCCGCGTCGTGGTCCACAGGTCGCGCGGGTCGTGCTCGACCCAGCCGGGCTGCGGAAAATGCTGGGCGAATTCCTGCTGCGCCACGCCCCGGGCCCGGCCCCGCCGGTCAAAAACGATCGCGCGGGACGACGTGGTGCCTTGGTCGAGGGCGAGGACGCAGCGGGGCATGGGGATCAGGGATTCTTCGGCGGTGGCTCGGGCGCCAGGGTCCGCGTGGCGGCCGGCGGGGTGACGCGGTTTTTCGCCCGGCGGTCGAACACATACCACAACACAAAGCCCGCCATGCCGACAAACAGCGCGATGAGCACCATGATTTCCTTGGATCGACGCACGGCAGGATTCTGCGCCTTTATCAACCCAAGGCCAGCGCGATGATGCCGGCCACCATGCCACCGGCGGCCAGCAGGCGGCGTGGAGCATCGGCTTCCTTGAGCAGCTTGGCGCCGAAGAACGCGCCGATGACGATGCTGATCTCGCGGGCCGGGGCGATGTAACTGACCGGTGTGAAGGACATGGCCGTCAGGATGAGCACATAGGCGACCGGGCTGAGCAGGCCGACGACGGCGGCCTTGCCCCGGTGATCACGCCAGGCTTCCGCCACCTCGCCGCGCCGGGCCCAGGCGAACGGGGTCAGCACGCAAAACAGGACCAGCTGGGTGCCGCCGTCGTAGAGCACGGGCGGCAGCTGCAGGTGCGACACGGCGCGCTGGTCCCACACGGTGTAGATGGCCACGCAGGTGCCGCAGGCCAGGCCAAGCCAGACACCCTGGCGCAGGTGGGCGCGGTCCGTGTGCAGCAAGGCCGGGCCGCCGGTAAGATAGAAGATGCTGGCCACGATGATGCCGCCGCCGGCCAGGGCGAGCGGGGTGGGGCGTTCGCCGAACACGGCCATGGCCGCGATGGTCGCGAGCAGAGGGGCGGTGCCGCGCGTCAGCGGATAGACCAGCGAAAATTCACCGTGCCGGTAGGCGCGTTGCAGCAGGAGCGAGTAGGCGGTTTTCAACAAGCCGCTGCCGGCAACGATCCACCAGACCCCGGCCGGCAGCACCGGCTGCCGCCACAGCCAATAGGCGGTGCCCACCACGAGGTACAGGCCGAGGGCGATGGTGCTCGAAACCCACACGAAGGGCAGGCCGCCCCCGGCGCGTTTCGCCGCGTAGTTCCATGTCGCGTGGGTGAACGCGGCAATGAGGACCAGACCGAGGGCGAGCGGGGACATTACAGCTCACCACGAAGGCACGAAGCACACGAAGAACAATTGGAAAACACGTTGCCCGTGGCTGGCTTCATGTGCTTCGTGCCTTCGTGGTGAAATCAGCCGACCTGTTCCGTGAATTGCGCCTGACGCTGGCGCTCGCCCTGCCCATGATCGTGGGGCAGGTGAGCCAGATGCTGATCGGCATCACCGATGCCGCGCTCATCGGTCGCGTGGGCACGGTGGAGCTGGCGGCGGCGGCGTTCTCGCACGGCATCTTCGGCATGTTCTATATCGTCGGCATCGGGCTGCTGCTGCCGGTGGGGGTGTTCACGGCGCGCGACCACGGGGCGGGCGACGAGGCCGGCTGCCACGGCTGGCTGAAGCACGGCCGGGTCCTGGCGCTGCTGGCGGGGGTCGCGGCCTTCACGCTGCTGGCCGGGCTTTCGACGCAACTGCACCGCTTCGGGCAGCCGCCGGAGGTCATCGCGATTGTGCGGCCGTTTTTCCTGTTGAACTCGCTGTCACTCCTCCCGGTGTTCTATTTCCAGGTGCAGCGGCAATATCTCGACGCCCTCGGCCGGCCGTGGGTGGGGACGACCATCATCCTCCTCGACGTGGGGCTGAACGCCTGGCTCAACTGGATTTTCATCTGGGGCCACTGGGGTGCCCCGGCACTCGGCCTGACCGGCTCGGGGCTGGCCACTTTGATCGCGCGCATCCTGGCGGTCTCCGCCATCGCGTTCTGGCTGCGGCGGGAGCAGACGGGGGCGGGGGCCCTGGCCTGGAACAAATTCCGCGCGATGCTGCAGATGGGCGTGCCGGCGGCGGGCTGCCTGCTGTTCGAGTCGGGCGCGTTTGCCGCGGCGGCGCTGATGATGGGTTGGCTGGGGGCGACCGCGCTGGCGGCGCACCAGATCGCGCTGAGCTGCGCCGCGTTCACCTTCATGTTCCCGCTCGGGCTGTCGATGGCAGCGAGCATCCGCATCAGCAAGGCGTTGGGCGAGGGCCGGCGCGAGGTGTTGCGGGCGATTGGCTTCGGCGCGCTGGGTTGCTCCAGCCTGCTCATGCTCACCTTCGCCCTGGTGTTCGCCGGGGCGGGTGGATTGCTGGCCCGGGGGTTCACGACGGACCCGGCGGTGATCGCGCTGGCGGCGCAGTTGCTCATCGTGGCGGCGATCTTCCAGTTGTTCGACGGCGGCCAGGTCGTGTCGTCCGGGGCCTTGCGCGGTCTCACCGACGTCAAGGTGCCGACCGTCATCACCTTCATCGCCTACTGGATGGTGTCGCTGCCCCTGGCCGCCCTGCTGGCGTTCCGGACCCCGCTCGGGCCGGTGGGCATCTGGATGGGTCTGGCCGCCGGGCTTGCCAGCGCCGCCGTGCTGCTCGCCTGGCGCTTTGTGCGCAAGACCGCTCCGGGGACTTTGTAGTCTATTAAACGACTAACATCCCAGACGGGTCTTCACCCCGGGCAGATCGAGACCGGAGATCCGCACAACTTTCTGCCGGGACCTGTCGCCACGCAGGAGGGTGACGGCCCGGCGGGGCAGGCCGAGTTTTTCCGCGAGAAAGCCGAGCAGTTCATCGTTGGCCCGGCCCTCGAGGGCCGGAGCGTGGACCTTGACCTTCAGCGCGGCGCCCAGCCAGCCCACGATCTCGTTGCGCGGGGCGTTGGGGATGATCTTCAGCTCGAGGGCGCAGGCCGGTTCGGCGGGCGGAGGGCGGACGGGCGCAGGCATGATTACAGACTGGGGGATTGAGCCGGCGGGGGTCAGGTGCAAAATGCAGCCAACCCCCAAACCCCATGATGCACTCGATCCAATCGCTCAATTACTTGGCCGTGCTCACGGTCACCGTGACCGGCTTTATGCTCGGCTGGCTGTGGCATTCCCCGCTGCTGTTCGCCAAGGCCTGGATGACCGAGCTGAAGATCACGGAGGAGATGATGAAGGCCACGGCCGGGAAGGGCATGTCCAGGTTTCTCCTCGGCGGCTTCTTCTTCACTTTCGTGGGCACCTTCGGTCTCGCGGTCCTGATCAACGCCCACCGCTCGGCCGGCTGGCTGCCGGGCGCGATGTTCGGGGCGTTTGTCGGTGTTTTCGTGATCGGAACGCGGATACTGAACTGCGGGGTCTGGGAACAGCGTTCCGTCCGGTTGCTCGCGATCAACGTGGGGCACGAGGTCGTGTTGTTCACCCTGCAGGGCGCGATCCTCGGGGTCTGGCGCTGAGCACCCCGCGCGACACCGCCGAATCGTTCGAGATGACACACCACAACCTTAAGTATACTATTAGTTGACAAAAAATGAGGGCCAGCCGTTCCCGCTGAAGTAAACTAATAGTATACTTAGGATGGGGTAACGGGCGTCCCGGGACAAGGAAGCAGTTACGACAGGGCCTCGGCCAAGGCAGAAATAATCTCCTCCACCGGCTCGATGCCGACGCACAGCCGGAGGAGATCGGGGTCGATCTTGCTGGCCGCGAGTTCGGCCAGACCGGCCGGCGTCGTCACGAGGTCGTAGTGCGCCAGATACATGAAGGGGCAGATGAGCGTGGTCTTCATGCCGAAGCTCGGGCCCTTGGGCAGGCGGAGTTTGTCGTAGAATTTATCGAGCGCGCCGGGCTGGCGCAGGGTGAAGGTGATCATGCCTCCCGTGGCGGCGGGCGTGCGGGCGAGCTTCAGGTAATTGTCGCGGCTGCCGGCCTGCAGGGCCCAGTACACATCCTTCACGGCCGGATGTTTTTCCAGAAAGGCGACGACCTTGGGTGTCGCGGCGTTGATCTGGTCGAGCACGGCCGGCGTCTGGCCGATCTGCCAGGCGAGGCGCGCCGCGTCGCGGGCGTAGAGCGGCTCGACGCCGGCGGCGATGCCGGTGCGTAGCGCGGCGGCGTCCGGGCCGGCCGGGTTGACCGCGACGAGCCCGGCGGTGAGGTCGCCCTCGCTGGCGGTGTATTTCGTCAGGCTGCTGACGACGAGGTCGGCGTGGGGCAGG
>JANMTJ010000515.1:0-8141 GCA_031390295.1 Oleiharenicola sp. | reverse complement strand
AAGCCTCGCTGGCTGAAACTGCTGCCGCCCTCGCCCTTGCGGTTCCCCCGGTCGAGCCGCCTGCCGCGCTCAAGGCCCGCGTGCTCGCCGCCGTTTCCGAACAGGAGCGGTTGGTGAAGTCGCAAGCCCCGATGCTCATTTTCCCACGCTGGCTCCCCCTTGCCGCCGCCGCGGGCCTGGCGATCGCAACCGTGTGGGTGGGCTCGCAAAACCTCACTCTGCGCGAACAGAATTCCGCCCTCCGGACCGAGCGTGAACTTGCCAAGCTGGCCTATCAGGCCGCCCAAGCCCGGCTCCAGGAGCATTCACTTGTTGCCGAAAGCATGATCAACGATCTGGGCCGGCAGCTCCGCGAACAGCAGGATCTCACCCGGCTCAAGGTCACCGCACTCGCCTCGCTGGCCGGCAACACTCCGGAAGCCCGGGCCATCGCGGTGTGGGATCCCGGCCGGGAGACCGGCTTGCTCACGGTCGAGAAACTTCCCGCCATCGCCGACAACCAGGACTATCAACTCTGGGTGGTTGATCCCGCCTATCCGATTCCGGTCGACGGCGGTGTGTTCCGGCCCGGGGCCGACGGCACCGTGGTGCTCACCTTCAAGGGCGACAAGCCCATCAAGTCCGTCGCCGCTTTCGCCATCAGCTTGGAAAGGAAAGGCGGCGTCCCGAAGGCCGAGGGCCCGATTGTGCTCCTCGGCAAGGTGCCCCCGATCTGAGCGTCGCTCCCGCCGCGGCCATCATTCCGGTGCTAGTTTAGTGCGGCCAAGGCCACGCGGGCGCGTTGCTTGGCGGGTTCGTCGTGCTTGCCGCGTGAGGCCAGCTGCAGGCCGTGCTGCCAGGCTTGCCGGGCCTCCTGCGGCTGCGCCGCGGCGGCCAGGGCAAAGCCAAGTTCCAAGTGATGCGCGAGTTCGTCGGGCTCCAGCAGCACGGCCCGGCGCAAGTGGACGATGGCCTGTTGGTGCGAGGCAGCCGGCAGGCCGCCATAGAGCAGGCGCACGACCCAGCGGGAGGTCATGCCGAGTGAGGCGACCTCATAATGCCAGCGACCGAGCACGTGCTGCGCCCAGGCGTAATCCGGGTCGAGGGCCAGCGCGCGCTCGGCCTCCTCCTTGACCAACCGGGAATACCGCAGCTTGGTCTTGAGGTCGCTGTAGACCGCCAACTTGCCATGCGAGACGGCAAGGGAGAGCACATTGACCGGGTCGCGAGGATTCAACGCCACGGCCCGCTGGGAGTAGTCCAGGGCAAACTGGGCATGGCGTTTCCGCTCCAGGTCATTCGGCTGGTCGAGCACAAGATCGGAGTATTGCCGGGCGATTTTCTGGAGGATGTACGCGTCGCCGGGTTTGGCCTGGTCGGCCTTAAGGTAGAGCTCCAAGGCGCGCTGCGAATCGAGCCGGACTTCAGCGACCTGCGCCTCAGCCAGCAAGCGGTCCACCGCTTCCGCACCCCAGGAGCAGGCGCACCAGGTGAGTGAGAGCAAGGCAAGCAGCCGTTTCATGTCAGGGCTTGCGGAACAGGTAGTGGCTGACGAGCCACTCCTCGCTGCGGCGAAACCACCAGAGCTCAGCGCAGGCGAGGTAGAAGACCCGCCAGTAGGCCCACCATTTAAGGGCTTGGTCCGCCCCATAGGTCTGCACGAACAGCGGCATGATCTCCGCCCGGTGTGCATCCATGTTTTGCAGCCAGTGCTCCGCGGTCTGTGCGTAGTGGCGCCCGTTGACCCTCCAGTCCTGCACCAATTTCAGGTCATCTTGGAAGAACGGGAACAGGCCGTGAGCAGGCATCATGCCCCCGGTGAAGAAATGGCGGCTCATCCAGTCGCTCTCATCGCGCACTTCGAAATGGTACGCGAAGCGCGAGTGCGTGAAAACGTGGGCGAAGAACCGGCCGCCGGGCTTCAGCCAGCGGGCGACGTTCGCCAGCAGGCGCGGCCAGTTTTTCATGTGCTCGAACATCTCCACTGACACGACGCGGTCGAAGCGTCCGGGGGTGATGTCGAATTCGTTCATGTCGCACGTGATGATCTCGACATTGGCGAGGCCGCGTTTCCCCGCCTCGGCGAGTATGTGCTCGCGCTGGGTGCGCGAGTGCGAGACGCTGGTGATGCGTGCCTGCGGATAATTCTCCGCCATCCAGAGAGTCAGCGAGCCCCACCCGCAGCCGAGTTCGAGGACGACCTGTCCGTCGGCCAGCTGGGCCCGTTCGCACGTGAGTGCGAGCATGTGTTCCTCGGCATGGGTGATGGGCTCGCCGCCGCTCTCGTAAAAGCAGGAAGAGTATTTCAACCGCGGGCCCAGGCAGTGCTGGTAGAAAGCCGTGGGCACCTCGTAGTGCTGCTCCTTGGACTCGGCGGTGTTGATCGCGATGGGCTGGGCCCGAAGTGACTGGGCGAATTGCGCGACCTGCGCCGCGGGAGCGGGATGCTCGATCTCGCGGAGCCGCTGCCGCAGCAGGCGGCGGATGCCGATGCGGATAAGCCAGTCTGGCAGCAGGTCTTTCTCAAGCAGGGTGTCGATCATGGCAGTTTCTTGGAAAACCAGGGTGCAAACACGCTGGTGGTGGCTTGGTAGCGGCGGTAGGCGTCGCCCTTGGTGCGCAGTGATTGCTCTTCCGTGAGCGGGATACCGGTGACGCGCAGCAGCAGGTAAAGAATGCTGGCCGGACCGATCACCGCGAGCCAGCCCAACGGCGAAGCCAGCGCGAAGACAAAATACGCGACCCAGATCAGCCACTCGAAGAAGTAATTGGGATGACGGCTGTAGTGCCAGAGACCTATGTCGCACACGCAGCCTTTGTTCGCCGGATTGCGTTTGAAGGCCGCGAGCTGGGCGTCGGCCAGTGACTCGCCGGTGATGGCCAGCAACCAGAGCCCGACGCCTGTGAGCTCCAGGGGATGCAGTCCGGTGGTGGAATTAAGCACCGGCAGAAGGAATGGCACGCCGAGCAGCACGACGGAAACCGCTTGGAGTTGGAAGAAACCGAACATCCTGGGCCCGAAGTTTCGCGCCCAGTCCTGGCGCAACTGCACGTAGCGGCCGTCTTCGACCGGATGGTGTCCGGCGACGCGTTTGAGCAAATGCGTGCCCAGCCGCAAGCTCCACAGTCCGGCCATGATGGCGAGGATCAGTCGCCGGGGTGCCCACCCCGGCGCAAATCCCGCATAAGAGAGCGCCATGAGGGCGAACGAGTAGGACCAGGCCACGTCCACGAAACCGTAGTTGTCCAGCCGGCGGCACAGCAGATAGAGCGCAGCGAACAGTGTGCAGAGTCCCGCAAGGGCGGTGACGATGAGTAGCCAGGCGGACATGCGAATGATTACGCCTGAACCACGGGCTTGGACGCCAGCCGGCGGAGTGCCGGTCGCGAAAGGTAATAGACGGCGGCCAGCAACAGCGGACTCGTCACCGCCCAGGCGGTAAAAGCGTGGATGCCGGCCCAACCGAAGTGGTGCAGGAATTCGCCGAGGCTGTCTTCGTGAAAGACGCGCAGCATTTCACTGATCGTGAAGCGCTCGTCCTGGGCCTGCCACAGCCACTCACCGAGCCGCACATAGACGACGATCATCACGAGATGCACGGGACCGAGCACCTGATTGAGCGTTTGCAGCAATGGCTGGTTCAGGCGGAGCCGGAGTCCGACGCCCAAGTTCAGGAGCGAAGTAAAGCCGAGGAAAGGAAACATCGAGCAGACACTGCCAACCCCCAGCGTGAGGGCGACCTTGTCGGGCGTGATGCCCTGGGTGAACAACGCGACGAGTGGATCGCTCACCCATCGCTGCCAGAAGGAACCGGACGGTGAGGGAGCAGTCACGCGAGCAGGTAAACGATGATCGAGGCTACGGTCAGTATCGCCGGCAACAACAGACTGCCCGGCTGGCGGCGGCTGAATACGTCAGCCAGCGGGCCGGCGGCGGGCACCGCAAAAAGTTGGGCCAGCATGTAGGCAGCCATGGCCAGGTTACCGAGCAGGATGATTGACCCAAACCACAGCGCGCGCGCGGGTAAAGACTGCTCTTTCCAGGCCACCCAGACATAGAACGTGATGAACGCCCAGTAGGCGTCGAAGAGCGTGGCTATGACCCACGGATCGCGAAAGGTCGCACTGCGGGCAAAGTCGCCGAGCGACTGGTGCAGGCTGGCCCAGCCCGTGACCGCGAGCATCGAAGCGATGACGACGATAAAGAGGAAGCGGAGGAAGATGATCATAATAAATCGTTCTCATTCTCCTTCTCCCAGTCCTTCCCTCGGTGTGGTCGAGAACGAGAAGGATAAGGAGAACGAGAAGGATTAAAGGCTCAGGTTGTTGGCCCGGGAGTGCAGCGTGTGCACGACCGAGATGTGTCGCAGGGCAAAGGCCGCCTCACAGTAGCAGAGGTAGTAGTGCCACTTGCGAATGAAGCGGTCGTCGAAGCCCAGGGCACGCACCTGCCCGACCTTGGCGTGAAAGTTGGCGCGCCAGATGCGCAACGTGCGGGAATAGTCGCGCCCGAAATCGTCAAGGGCGTGTAGCACAAAACCGCCCTTTTCGCTGAGCAAATGGTTCAACCGGTTGACGGAAAGGAGAAGTGAGCCGGGAAAAACATGCTTCTGGATGAAATCAACCCCCGAGCGCAGCGCTTCGTAACGGTGATCGGGCACGGTGATAAACTGCAGGGCGAGCAGGCCATCGGGCTTGAGCAAACGGTGGCAAGCGGCGGCGTATTCCGGGAGGTATTTGTGACCGACCGCCTCCAGCATCTCGATGGAGACGATCTTGTCGAATTGGCCGGTGATATCGCGGTAGTCCTGCAGGCGGACCTCGATCCGGTCCGCGAGGCCGGCCGCGGCGATGCGTTTCATCGCGAGATCGTGCTGCTGCTGCGAGATGGTGACGGTCGTCACGCGACACCCGTATTTTTGCGCGGCATGCAGGCTCCAGCCGCCCCAGCCAGTGCCGATCTCGAGGACATGGTCCGTGGTCTGCAGGCGCAGGTGGCGACAGAGCGCATCGTTCTTGGCCAGCTGCGCCTCGTGCAGCGTGGCATCGGTCCGGTCCCACTTGGCGGCGGAATACATCATCGATTCATCGAGCCAAAGGGCGAAGAAGTCGTTGGAGAGATCGTAGTGCTCGGCGATGTTGCGGCGCGCGTTGGCCCGGGTGTTGGGCCGCAGGAGGTGGCCGAAGCGGTCAAAGGCGCGCAGGACGTTCAAGGCGAGCAGGCGCGCGCGGCTGGAGCCGGAGAGCGTGGGCGCATGCCGGTGGTTGAGCACGAACCAGCCGACCACGGCGGTGAGATCGGGTGTCTCCCAATCACCGTCGATGTAGGATTCGGCAAACCCAATGTCACCGTTCAGCAGGCATTTTTTAAAGAAGACCGAGCGGCGCACGCGGATTGTGGCGCGGTTGAGCCCGCCCGGGGCCACCCCGGTCGCAGTGGCCGAAGCCTCGCCGAAGAGGCGGGTGGAGCCATCGGGTAATTTCAGGGTGAGCCGGCCGTGGGGCAGACCGGCGAAGGCAGCGAGCACGGTGCGTTCGGCGAAAGACTCGGAACCCGGAAGGGTCAGCGGTGAGGTCTGGGTGCGTGAGGAGGTGGAACTCATGATTTGGGAGAAGGAGCCAGGGCCGGGGCGGCCAGCGGCGCTGCGGTTTCGGTGAGGGACGTGTGCGGGCGGTAGAGATCGCGCTGGTCGGCCCTCCGGGCGGACTTGGCGAACCATGGCACTTTCTTCAGCCAGAGCTTGAAGGCGTGCCAGTGGATGAGGCTGATGATGCGGAGGGTGATCAGCGGATACTTGAACGTGAACCAGGCGAGGCGGGCGTCAGTGAGCGGCTGGCGCGGGCCGGTGAGCGTGCTGGTGAGCGTGCGTTCGGCGCCGATGCAGTCGTCGATCTGGACCGAGAGGCGCTCGCCGGGGGCCCGCAGTGTGAAGTCGAAGGTCACATCCACATCGCTGAATGGGGAAACATAAAAATGCTTGGGCACGCGCAGGAAAAACGCTCCCTCGCGGCGGGTTTCAGGTCCGAGCAGGTACGGCTTCATCTCCTTGAACGTGTTCGTGACCTCAGCCAGCGCGGCGGCCGGGGCGCCGGTGCGGTCGTAGCAAAAGTAAAATGAGACCGGATTGAAGAGATAGCCCAAGACGCGGGGCAGCGTGACCAGCAACACGCGTCCGCCGGGGAGATCAATGCCATTGGCGGCAAGCTGCGCGACGACCCGTTGCTTGAGGGTCGTGCTGGACGCGACCGTTTGGCGGGACTGGCCGTTGTGCTGCGATTCGTGCGTGGGCAGAAAATCACCATCCCGGAACGAATACAGATTGCGCCGATTCCGGGAGAATAGGTTCAGTTTGCGGTGGAGAGCGTCCAGTTCGTCCAAGTCGATGGCAAAGAGAAATATGCGGTAGTCGAATCGATGCGTCTTGGGCGCAAACCGGGCGTGCATGACGTGGCACTCGTATAGGCAGGAATTCAATACTTGGTTTACGGGCAGACTACGGAACGGGATGCACCATAGTTGCCAGGCGGCGGCCAAATGAGGCTGCCACGCCAATGGCTTACGCCGTCCAGGGATCGCGACCGAGCAGCTGACGGGAGACGCTAACCGCGGAGAGCAATCCGTCCTCGTGGAAGCCGTAGCGCGTCCAGGCACCGCAGAAGTAGGTCTCGGTATTGCCGGCGGCGGTTTCATTGAGGCGGGGAATTTCGGCCTGAGACTGAACCGCGTTGAGCGTGAACAGGGGATGCTCGTAGGCGATGGACTTGAGTATGCATGCCGGGTCGATGGCTTCCGGACGATTGATCGAAACAAAGTAGTTCTCCCGGTCGGAGACGCCCTGCAACCGGTTCATCCAATAGATGGTCATGGGTTGGACGCGGCCGGCCGCGTCGCGGGCCAGCGAATAATTCCAAGCCGACCAGGCAAGCTTGGTGCGGGGCATGACCGACGCGTCGGTGTGCAGCGTGGCGGTATTGGGCTGGTATTGAAACTCGCCGAGCAGACGGGCTTCGTCGGCGGTGGCATCGCCGAGCAAGGCGAGTGATTCATGGCCATGGGCGGCTAGGATGATATGGTCGAACCGTTGGGTGATGCCGTCGGCGGTGGTGACGAAAGCACCCACGGCACTGCGGCTGACCCGGACAACACGTGCACTGCGCCTGATGCGGTCAGCCCACGGCGCGGTGAGACGCCGGACATACTCCTGCGCGCCACCGTTGACCGTCCACCATTGGTGCTGGGTGCTGAGCCCGAGGAAGCCGTGGTTGTGGAAGAAACGCAGCAACGTACGGGCGGGAAACCGGAGCGTCTTCTCGGGTGGGGTGGACCAGACGGCGCTGCTCATCGGCACGAGGTACAGGTCGAGAAAATCCGCGCCGTAGCCCCGTGCCTGCACATAGTCGGCGAGCGTGAGCGAATCGATGGCCGGATCATCCAGCGCCGCCACTGCGTCACGGTTGAAGCGGTCGATGGCCAGCAGCATGCGGTAGAAAGAGGGCCGGAGGAGATTGCGCCGCTGCGCGAAGAGATGGTTGAGCGACGAGCCGCCGTACTCCAGGCCGGTGTCCTCATGCCGGACGCTGAAGGACATGACCGTTTTTTTTACCGGGACCTTCAGCTCGTCGAAGAGACGGGTAAGCTGCGGGTAGGTCTCGTAATTGAAGACCATAAAGCCCGTGTCAATCGGCACAGGACGGCCCGTGACCGCCTCAGGCACCGTCACGGTGTTGGTGTGACCGCCGGTGTGCGCGTTCTGTTCAAAGAGCGTGAGGTCGAAGTGTCGGTGCAGGAAATGCGCGCAGCCCAGGCCGGAGATGCCGGTGCCGATGATCGCGAGTGAGGGCATGAAGGGCTGGTTGGTTTGTGAGATCCAGCTTCCGCTACAGGCAGTGCTGGCTGCTAGACTACGTGCCGGGGCTGGGCTTGGATTCAACAAAGCCGAGATCAGTGTCGAGCCAGACGGTTACTCGTGCCCACCACCCTCCAGCAGCTCTCCCGCGCGCATTGGCGAGCCAAATTATCGGAGTTGCAACTTGGCACTTGTCAGCCGGGACGGCGGCGTAAGAATTTCCTCGCATGATCATCAAACCGAAGGTTCGCGGCTTTGTCTGCGTGACCGCCCACCCCACCGGTTGCTCTGCCCATATCCAGCAGCAGATTGACT
>JANMTJ010000493.1:0-2610 GCA_031390295.1 Oleiharenicola sp. | reverse complement strand
GCCGCCCCGGGATTCAACTCCCGCCGGGCGGGGCGGCGAGACTGAAACCGCTCGCCGCCAGCGATTGCTCCGCCCCATACGAGCGACGCATCGCCTCGGCCAGGCCCACGATCTCGGGCACCTGCGAGGCCTCGCCGTTCAAGCCCGACCAGTTGATCTTCTCCGGCGGCACGTTCTCGACGCGGGCCTGGCGGTGGATCGCCTCGATCAGCGCCGTGTGCCGGCCGGCCAGTTCGCTGGTGCAAATCGGGACGGAGGGATCGCGCAGGCGCTGCAGCGCGGCGCTGAACATGGCGCGCCGGGCGCCGGTGATGTCGAGCAGGTCGTGCCGGGCGGTGGCCCCGTCCGTCGCCCGCCACCAGGCTTCGGATTCATAGCGCCAGCAGGCCTGGCCGTGGCGGCCCGTGATCACGATCTCGGGCTCGACCGTCTCCCGGCAGGCGTGACTGGCGCCGAACCACATCTTCACCCCGTTGGCGGTCAGGGACCGGACGACGGCGGTGTCAAAGCTTTCGATGGCGTGCGCCCGCAGCAGCTCCACGCCCTCCAGCGTCGGCGTGCCCGCTGACTGCTCGGCGCCGACCAGGAACAGGCTGAGCATCACGAAGTGAGCGAAGGCATTGTTGAGCGGGGAGTCCATGACCGCCACGCCGTCCACCTTCAGGCGGCCGGCCCAGTTGTTGCGCGTGAAATAACCCCGCGGCCGCGGCCAGACGCCCAGGAAGCGCACGGACCAGATGTCGCCAATGACCCCGCGCTGCAGTTCGTGCTTCAGCCAGACCGTGCCGGGCTCGTAGAAATCCTGGAAACCGACCGCCACAAACCGGCCGGTGCGCTGCTCCACGCGGCGGATCTCCTCCACCTCCCCCACCGAGCCCGCCAGGGGTTTTTCCACCAGCACATTCGCCCCGGCTTCCAGCGCCGCGATGGTCATGCGCGCGTGCCAGTGGATGCCGGTGGGGATCAGGCAAAGGTCGATCCGGCCCGCATGCCGGCGGAACATTTCCGTGTAGTCCGTGAAAATCTCGGCGCCCTGTCCGCGCAATTCCGCGATGGTGGCGGTCTCCTCCTGCGGGTTGATGATGGCGGCCGCCGTGATCCGGATCTCACCCCGGTCCCGGCTCTCGCGCGCCAGTTGCAGATGGATGCTGCCATAGCCGGACACGCCGATGATGGCGACGCGGGCGGGCGGAAAGGAAACGGTCATGGAGCGGGAAAATTGGACGGGAAATTCGACGGGGGGCAGGACCAGGCACAAGCGAATCGGTCTGGGCTGCTCCCGTGCAGGGGTATGATCGGGTGCTGAGTGGGCCAAACTAGCCCGGCGGACCGGGGCGTCATTGTCCCCGCGGTCTTGACAGTCCGAGCAGATGCCGCGCCCGCTCGCTTGATATGACCCACTTCCCCGGATACAGGATGCCTGAACCCCATGTCCCCATCTGTATGAGATTCTACCCCGCCTTCGTTTTGCTCCTCGGCCTCGCCCTGACTTTCACCGCCCGTCCGGCACTCGCGGCGAACTCCGCCCCGGCGCCCGACACCACCAAGCCTTGGACGCGCTGGTGGTGGCCGGGCAGTGCGGTTGACGAGGCCGGTATCACACGCCAGCTCGAACAATTCACCACGGCGGGCCTGGGTGGGGTGGAGATCACCCCGATTTACGGCGTGCGCGGCTACGAGGACCGCAACGTCGCTTTCCTCTCCCCGCGCTGGATGGAGCTGCTCGCCCATACCGGCCGCGAGGCGCAGCGCCTCGGCCTCGGCGTCGACATGGCCACCGGCACGGGCTGGCCCTTCGGCGGACCCTGGGTCGCACCCGAGGACGGTTCGCAAAAACTCGTCCTGGTCGACGGCATCCTCGCCGGCACGCCCACGATGATGAAGGTCAAGCGTGCGGCCCCCGGCGCCGAGGGTCTCGTCGTCGACCCCTATTCCCCCGCCGCGCTCGGCCGCTACCTCGCACCCTTCACCAAGGCCTTTGCGGGCTTCCCTGCCGGCCTCGTGCGCGGACAGTTCCACGACTCGTTCGAATATTATGAATCCGCCTGGACACCTGAGCTGAACAACGCCTTCACCGCGCTGCATGGCTACGACCTGCAGGCTCACGCCGCCGAGCTCATGGGACAGAAGCCCCTCGAGCCCGCGCAGCTCGCGCGCCTCAAGGGCGACTACCGTGCGACCCTCGCTCAACTGCATCTCGATTATTTGCAGGAGTGGGTGCGCTGGTCCCACACCCAAGGCTTCATCGTGCGCAACCAGTCGCACGGCGCCCCCGCCAACCTCCTCGACCTCTACGGCACCGTGGACATTCCCGAGACCGAGACCTTCGGCTCGACCCCGTTTCCGCTCCCCAGGCTGCGCCGCGAGTGGACCTCGAGCCGCGACCTCCCCGACCCGCTTGTGCTCCGTATGGCGTCGTCGGCCGCACATGTCATGGGACGCCCGCTCGCCTCCAGCGAAACCTGCACTTGGCTGCGCGAACACTGGCAGGTCGCGCTCTCGTTCACCAAGCCCGAGATCGACCGGCTGTTCACCACCGGCATCAACCATGTGCTTTACCACGGCACGGTCTTCTCGCCGCCGGACGCCGCCTGGCCCGGCTGGCTTTTT
>JANMTJ010000490.1:0-5573 GCA_031390295.1 Oleiharenicola sp. | reverse complement strand
CCGCACTCCGCCACCGTGCGCGCCGAGATCCAGACCGACATGCTGGTGCTGGGCCGTATGGAATTCGCCAAGTGCCTCCCCGACTCTATTCGAACGAATCGCGAGCAAGCTCGCTCCCACAGTTGCGGATTAAACCCGCCGGCCCGTTCGACGCTCAGAACAGGTTGTACTTCAAGATGGCATAGAGGGCGCGGAAGCCGTCGCGCCAGCCGATCTTCTTCCCCTCGGCGTAGGTGCGTCCATAGTAGCTGATGCCGACCTCGAAGATACGGCAGCCCTCGAGCCGGGCCATTTTCGCGGTGATCTCGGGCTCAAAGCCGAAGCGATTCTCCTCGATCGTGATCTTCTGCAGCACCTCGCGGCGGAAGACCTTGTAGCAGGTCTCCATGTCGGTGAGGTTGATGTTGGTCATCATGTTCGAGAGCAGGGTGAGGAAGCGGTTGCCCACCATGTGCCAGAAATAGACCACGCGGTGGGCATCGGCGCCCATGAAACGCGAACCGAACACCACGTCGGCCTTCCCGTCGATGATCGGTTTCAGCAGCTTGGGATATTCCTGTGGGTCGTATTCGAGGTCGGCATCCTGCACGATGACGGCATCGCCGGTCGCGGCGGCAAAGCCCGTGCGCAGCGCGGCCCCCTTGCCGCAATTCATCGGGTGGTAGAGCACCCGCGTGACCAGCGCCTCGATCTCGGTCTTCAGGAGGTCGCGCGTGCCGTCGGTCGAGCAGTCGTCCACCACGATGATCTCCTTGTCGGCCACCGGGGCGGCGCGCACGGCGTCCACGATCAGCCGGATGGTATTACGCTCGTTGTAGCAGGGGATGACGATGGAGAGCTTCATGCGAGGAAAATGACGCTACCGGCAGCGCTGCCAGACGAAAGCAATTTTTCGATCAGCTTCCAAGCTGGGTTTGGAGCCGGGATTTGCCTAATTGCATTTTCACCGTTGGTCTGCAACAGAGTTGTCCCGATGAGTGTCTCGCCTGTTGTTTTTCACGGTTGCCCCCCCGCGAAGGTATGCGTGCCACTCCTCCCCGCGGCATCAACCCGACTGATTGCCGACATCGTCGGAACGCCTGCCCGGTTCTGGAGCACCGCACCCCAGCCGTGAAGACTCCGTTTTCCTCAGTGCCTGAAGCGGCCGGCAGAATCGAGCTTTCAATTGTGAGTCCTGTTTATCAGGGCGCGAATCTGGTAGCGGCGCTGGTCAGCCGCCTGACCGCCGTCTTGAGCGGCGTCACGAAGAATTTTGAAATCATCCTCGTGGATGACGGCAGTCCGGATGCAAGCTGGTCGGCGATCGCAGCCCTATGCCGGACCCAGCCCAGACTTGTCGGTGTGAGGTTAAGCCGTAACTTTGGCCAACACTATGCACTCACCGCCGGGCTCCGTCTAGCGCGCGGGGAAAGGGTGATTGTAATGGATTGCGATCTGCAGGACAGGCCCGAGGAAATCCCAAACTTGCTGGCGGCGGCAACGTCTGAGGTCGACATTGTCCTTGCCCGGCGCACCGCGCGGCAGGATCCATTGCTGACCCGGATCCGATCCCGCTTGTTTTACCGGACGCTGACCTACCTGACCGGTGTGCCGCATGATGCGGCGATCGCTAATTTTGGCGTTTACCACCACCGGGTGATCGATGCGATCAACGCCATGCCGGAATCCATTCGCTACTTTCCCACCATGGTTCGATGGGTGGGTTTCCGGGTGCGGACCATCGATGTGGCCCATGATTCACGTTGCAGCGGCGAATCAGGCTACAATTTCTCGAAACTGCTCCGCCTCGCGGTGGATATCATCCTGGCCAATTCGGACAAACCACTGCGAATGGTGGTCAAGACCGGTTTCCTCATCGCGGCCGTCGGGTTTGGTTTCGCCGGTTATATGATCATGCGGGCGCTGCGGGGGGAAATCATCGTGTTAGGGTATGCGAGCCTGATTGTTTCGATCTGGGTTCTCGCCGGCCTCATCATCGTGATCCTAGGCATGGTGGGACTTTATATCGGCAAGATTTTTGAGGGCGTGAAACAGCGGCCGCCCTTCATCGTCAGCGAACTGCTCAACCGAGATGAGTAATCCCAAAATCGGGCTATATTTAATGTCTTCGCGCGGGCTCGCTGTGCTCGATGCGTTTCTGCGGGAACATGGGCCGGGGGTGATCGCCTATCTCGTCACGACCGCTGACCACAATGTCCGAAAGGATCATCATGAAGAGCTGGTCGCGACCGCCCGAAATGCCGGCCTGCAAGTCTTCGAGCGCAAAAACTTACCCGCCCAACTGCCTGTTGTGGCCGCGCGATTTGCCGTCGGCTGGCGCTGGCTCCTGCCCGAGGACGAGCATCAACCCATCGTGGTGTTCCATGATTCACTGCTGCCCCGGTATCGGGGCTTTGCCCCTCTGGTTAACGCCCTGATCAACGCCGAGCCGAAGCTGGGTGTTACTGCACTCTTGGGCGCAAAAGGTTATGATACGGGCCCCATCCTGGCCCAGGAGACCGTGCCTATCACCTATCCGCTGCGGATTGCCAAGGCGATCGAGGCCGTTCAACCCAGCTACGCCAAATTGGCTTTGGCCGTTTATCGCGATCTGCTCAAAGACGCATGGAGGCCCCGGGTCCAGGACGAGACACTGGCAAGCTACTCCCTCTGGCGCGACGAAACGGATTACCTGATCAACTGGCAGCAAGATGCTGCAACCATCCGAAGACATATTGATGCGACCGGAGACCCGTATCGCGGTGCCGCAACCAATGCGCGTGGCCGCAGGCTCCGGGTGCTGGCAGCAACCGAACTGCCGGATGTCCGCATAGAAAACCGCACTCCCGGCAAAATCTTATTCATGGACAGCGGGAAACCGGTCGTCGTATGCCAAAGCGGGCTGCTGCGGCTGGAAGAGCTGGTGGATGACGTCTCCGGGATCTCGGCCTTGCCCTGGCCGCACTTACGAACACGATTTGACGCGGGGTCCCTGTGAACCGGTGGGTAGGGCCCGCGTCAGATACCGCTGCACTCAGAGCCAGACTCAGGGCGGTTGCCCGCGGGCCGGCGGACTTGCTCGAGGGCCCAGGACTCCAGCAAACAGGCTGGCCGATCATGGCTGTCGGGCTTCTGACCAATCAGCGGCCGGCCGTCTTCAGCCGCCAGATTTCGAATGGGAAAATGGTGCGCTCAAGCTGGTAATGGGCAGTGACGGTATCGTTGAGCGGGTAGTTGTCGTAGTTCGTCCGCGGAGCGGTGCTCCAGACCGGGCGTGATATGTCGACCAGGGTTCGGATGGCATACCGGGGCAGCGGCTTCGCATTCAGCTCCCGGTTTAAAAGCTCAAGGGTGGACTGGCTTTGGTTGTACCTGACCGCCCAGGTCAGCCCGTAGGCGGGCATGGCGTCCAGGAGATAATAAAGCATCGGACAATCATCATAGGCGAGGAGTGATTCACCGCGCGTGAGACGGGGATGGAGGTGGTCGTAGAGTTCCTGAATGGCCAACACGCGTTCCTCCGTGGATTTGATCCCGCGCAGTTTGGGCAGGGTGAAGCTCGCCGTCAGTTCGCCGGGGCGCGCATCACGCTGGATTTGCACGTAGTGGTCGGACGTCAGGCCGGCCACGGCCAGGAGCAGTGTGCCAGCCTGGAGAGACCTGAACCATGACGGGGCGAGTTTGGCGCGGGTTACGAGGGTCAGTCCGACGGCAAAAGCGAACGGCAGGGCGAGGATGCCCGAGACCCAGGAGCGCTGAGGGTTGAAGTAATAGGTGAGGGTTGCGCAGATGAGCGCGCCCAAGCCGGACATGAGCATCAGAAAAGTGGTCTCGGATTCTTCCGGGCGGAGTGATGCCGGGTGGGTGACTATGCACAATAGAAGCAAGGAAAGCGCGGCTTGGGCGAATTGGGTGGTCAGGTCCGTCCGCGCATAACTGAAAGTGACGACGAAGGAGACGGCAACCAGCAGCGCGAAGGCATGACCGCCGTGACGGGCCGGCTCGCCCGTACTCCGCCGATGCCACCAGAGCAAGGCCGCGGCGGCCGACCACACCGCGGTGAAACCGAACGCCAGCGGGCTGTGAGTGAAGGGATAGAGCGTGAGTTCGGTCAGAAACCGGCCGGGGTTGTCGTGCAGCGAGTTGGCGGAGAAGGAGCTGGTCAGGGCAAGTCGGCCGGTCCAGCGAACCACGGCACCGCTCGCGACAAAGTACACGGCAAAGGCGGACCAGCAGATCAGAAACACTGCAACACCGGCATTGCCCGGGCTCAGGCGACCCCGCCGGAGGTTGTTCCCCAGATCCTGCGTCCAGAATTCGCGAATGACAAAGCACGCACCGACCAAGCCGATGCCGGGATGGGAGAAAGTGGCCAGAAAGAGCGCCAATCCGCTCAGAACGCCCAGCAGGTACGGCAAACGTGCGGCCGGCAGTGCCATCAGCCCACGCAGACTCAGGGCCAGCAGCAGAAAGTCGCACATCAGTGAATTGTAACCCGGCGCCGCCAAACCGAAGATATGGCAGGCAAAGAGAGGCAGGCTGGCAACCAGCAGGCTTTGCAGCGGTGCCCCGCTGAGCCGGAACAGGTAGGACGACAGGACGCCGAAGGACAGGAGGTGCAGGCCCCAGCCCGCGAGCCGGAACTCATAGAGCGTCATCGCCGGGTGCAATTTGAACGGAAGGAAAAGAAAGACCTCGATCGGCCGGCTCAACGTCACCAATTCGGAGGAGAACGGTGGTTCGCCGAATAGCATCCGCATTGGCCACGCCAGATAGGCTCCTTCATCGGTGAAATCGATCCCGAGCGAGAAACGATTCAGTCCGTACGCGAGATAGATCAGGAAAAAAGCGGCCAGGCCGCCCAGATATGCTGTCTTGATTTGCATGGGGTGAACTGCGCGTGGGCTACGTGCGCATCAGAGTTCCCGCTGGACTGGGCCATGGGGCAAAGCAGAAATGGACACCGATGCTTTTGCGCCTGATGTCCAAATCGTCATTTTGAACATCTCGCACGATCAGGTGGGTTGGCGGAGCAATTCGGCGAGGTGGCCGCAAACGTAATCCACGTCTTCGATCGTCATGTGGGCGCTGATGGGCAAGGTGAGGATGTTGCGTCCCAGTGCCTCGGTTACCGGCAGCGTGGAGACTTGACCGGAATGACCATAGAGCGGCATCGGGTGCAGCAGGGTGTAGTGAATGGTGGCACCGATATTGCGCTGGCGAAGTTCGAACAGGAGTTCGTCGCGCGATGGGCGCACCGACGCAGCCAAACGCACTGCGAAAAGGTGCAGGGCGTGGGCCGGCTCATCGAGGCCCGCCTGCGGCTCCAGTCCCGGGGCCACGCGACGGAGCTGGGTGAGATAGGCGTCGGCGAGTTGCCGGCGGCGGACGTTGAGCGCTGGCTGCCGCCGGAGCTGTACGCGGCCAATCGCCGCCTGCAGGTCGGTGTAATTGGCCTTGTAGCCCAGTTCCGTGAGCTGCTGGGAAAGCAACACGGTGTTGGCATGGGTAAAGCGTTTCCATGCATTAACCGGCATGGCATGTTGGCGCAGGGAGCGGAGGCGGTCGGCCTGCACCGGGTCGAACAGGGTCAC
>JANMTJ010000469.1:0-3818 GCA_031390295.1 Oleiharenicola sp. | reverse complement strand
TCCTTGCCCTCGACGAACACGCCGTCGGCCGTGGCCTTGATCATGTCCTCGTCCTTGAACTCCGCCTGCACCTTCGGGTCGGTGTAGTCGCGGATCTTGAGTTTCTTGCCGGTCTTGGTCTGGGCCTTGCCGTCCGCGCCGTGGCACGAAGCGCAGAGGTTTTCCCAGTTGTCGGCGGCCGGGGCGGCACTGGCGACTCCGGCGGAGAGTGCCAGCACAACCGTGGTTAGTGCGATCTTGGTCCTGGTTTTCATCGAGGGTGATGGATGAGACTGCGGCTGCCGGTTGGTGGCGGCTTAGAAGCGGTATTGGAGTTTCGCGTAGAAGAGGTTGGCCTCGTAATTGGCGTTGCCGCCGGAGGGGACGTCCTCGTTCTTGGTGTAGGTGTATTTCAGGGTGAGCGTCGTGCGCCGGTCGAGCCGGCGGTTCCACGCGGCGGAGAACACCTGCATCTTGCTATCGGTGCCATAGGGGACGGTCAGCGCCGAATTGTCAGCGAAGTTGCCCAGCGCCTTGTAGATCATGTAATCCACATAAAGATCGGACTGGTCATCGATGGCATAGCCGCTGCTCATGCTGAAGTTCAGGTAGTTGGCATCGCTGTTCTTGACGAGGCCGCCGGCCAGGCCCGTGAGCATGCCGGCGGGAGTCCGGAGCGTCTCGTTCACATAGTTCACATTGCCCTGGAGATACCAGCGCGCGATGGGATTCCAGCTCACGGTCTCGGAGACGATGTGCTGGGTGGTGTTCATGCTCTCCTGGAAGGCGAGCCCGATGTCCTGCGTCTGGATCGAGGTCGTTTGATAGTCGTAGCGGGTGATCGTCCGGAAGTTCGGGGACAGGCGCCAGGTCAGGCGGACATTGATGTCATTGGTCTCCAGATCCTGATTGGCGATGTAGGCCGGGTAGCGATCGCTGGTGCTGACGGTGTTGTCGCGGGTCGTGCGATAGTCATTCTGCCGCGCCTTGTAGAAATACTGCACGGCAACGCTCGTACCGGGCTTGGCATACCAGTTGGCCGTGACGGCATACTTCTGCAGGCCGCGCTCAAGCTGCGTGTCGCGGTCGATGGAAATGATCTGATGCGAGGTGCCGGGCTCAAAGATCTTGCTCTCCTGGAGCTCACCTTCCGAGTTGGACCAGTCGGCCTTGAAGTTCAGGGTGACGTCCTTCATGCCGGAATAACGGACATCGAAACTGCCGGCATAGGTCTTCCAATCCTTTTCACTATCCGCCTCGGTCTCTTCGTTAAGGGGCGCAAAACCCGTGTTGGCCGCACCGAAGTTGGTTTCCTCAAATTCGATCCGGTTGTCCCACCGGGTCTTCTCGAAACGCACGCCGGGGGTGATCCGGAGCTTCTCGGTGGGCAGATAGAGCGCATTGATGGTGGCGACGGTCTGCGTCATTTGTGACTCACCCAGCTCATTGCCCGGGAGCAGGCCGAAGTAGCCCTCGTCGCGCTGCTGGCGGGTCGGGTAGTTACTGGAGTAATCGGCATCATAGGCGGTGCCGAAGATGCGGCTGCCGCTGAGGATGGTGTCGATCTTGGTGCGGGAGACGGCCGTGGTGAGCTTGATTTGCTCCGTCAGGTCCGTGATGTAGCTGCCGCGCATCTGGAACATGTCGTAGTCCTGACCTTCCTTGGCCGTGACAAAGCGGTCGGTGGTCGACTCGAACGGTCTGCGGCGGCTGTAGCGGCCGTTTTCATAATCACCCTTGTCGTAACGGACACCCAGCGCCCAATCGGCCTTGTCCTTGCTCTGCGACAGGGTGGCGTTGAGGATATGCCGCTTCTCGTCAAACGTCAGGAAGGTCGGCACGATGTAACGCGTGTTGGCGGCGTTGACCGCCAGGCCGGTATCCATCCAGCTGGTGGAGTCCTTCTTGCCTTTCTTGGTCTGCAGTTCGTAGCGAAGCATGAAGTTGACGGCGTCGGGTTTGTTGTAGCCGGCTTCAAACCACAGGTTGCTGCGATCGACGTGCAGTTCCTCATTATAGAGCGAGATTTGGAGATCCCGGGGCGGCCAGTAGCCGCCGCTGCCGTCATACCAGACGCGGTATGACTTGTAGCCGAACTTCAGGTAGCCGACCTCGTCCCGGGTGATCACGACATCGAGCAGATAGTCGTTGTTTCCGGCCAGAGCGCGGCCCCGGAGGACCATGTTCGTGGAGTCATCGAGCGACTTGGTCAGGTAGAGCCCATCGATGCCGCCGTAGCCCTCCTTGTTTTGCTGGAAGGCCTTCTGGAAGCCGGGGCGGTCGCCCTCCTGCAGGGTGTAACCGGCGGAGATATCGATATAGTTCTCCAGTGGTGGTTCTTTCGTTTCGGCGGCCGGCAGTATGCCGGCAAGTCCGCAGAGGCCCGCGCACACCAGTACGACAGACCGAGGAAGGGGAAGAAGGCAGGGGTTGGTTTTCATCGCTGTTACCTGGTTTGCAATTGGTTAGAAGCGGAGGGAGGAGCTGACATGTGAACCGTGGATGGCCTCATGGCAGCCACCGGACCAGCAAGTGCCGCGGGTGAGGAACGAAGCGTGGTCGCGACCACCGATGAGGATGACGCCCGGGGCGGTCTGCTGCTGGAAGTGGCATTGCAGGCAGAGATTCGCATTGCGGGCCTTGAGCATCTTGGCGTTCACGGAGCCGTGCGGGCTGTGGCATACCACGCAACCCTCACGCGAGGCCTCGTGCTCGAAGACATACGGGCCACCCTGGGAAGTGTGGCACTTCAGGCAGGAGGAATTGAGGGTGTCCATTCCCGTGCTGCCTTCCGCGACGGCGTCGCCGGTGTGCGCGTTATGGCAGTCGCTGCAGCTCATCTTGCCGGCCAGCACGGGATGCGTGTTGGGCAGGTTGAACTCGCCGCGCTTGTCCAAGTGGCACTGGAAGCAGGTCTCGGGGGAGGAACCCGGATTGACGATAGTGCCGGCTTCACCGCCGGACTTGACGTGGAGCGAGGCCGGGCCATGGCACGATTCGCAACCGATGTCCTTGGCGTTGGCACCCGGGGCCATCAGCTTGGCGTGGGTGGCGTCATGGAACTTGGAGGTGATGCCATCATGGCACTGGTCGCATTTGGCGGAGCCGACGAAGGTCGCTCCTGCCACTTGCGGCGGGGCGATCATGGTCCGGTCGACCATGACGCAGCCGACCAGGAAGAGGCCCCAGATGGCGGTGCCTCCGAAAAGTATTGTGCTCTTTGACCAGCGCTTTTTTTCGCTCATGGCGAGGGATTGGTTTGGGTTGTTGGGATTTTGAGAGGGAACAGTAGCAGAAATTCTTACGGAGAAATCTGTTTCAGCCCCGGTATCATGACAAATTACGCGGAAGGTGGCTCCGCATCTCTTGTGGACGCATGGGCATTACTTGCGCAAATCGTGCGCCCCCGGTTGCTGACGACAAACCTAACCGCCTCACAATCACGTGGGTGAATGCCCCATATACAATGAGGACCAGAGCTTGCGCCGCTGGGTGAACCGCGATCGTTTCAGCCCGACACTTTCTATTGCTTCACGTCCGTCGGCGGGGCCTGCAACGTGGTGTGGCCGGGCGCGACTTGGCTGAGATTCGGGGTAATATCGGCTTCGGCTTTTCCCGCGGACCATTGGAGCAGGCCGACGAGCATGGATTGGTAGGCGGTACTATCCCACACATCATCGCGATGACCCATGGCCTGATAGGCCACGCGGCCCTTGCCGTGCGGCCGAACCCAGGCCAGCGGATACGGCGGACGCGCGTAATCGCCGCCCAGCATGCCGGCCGTCTGCATGACGAGCAAGACATGATCATTCGCGGCAAAATCCTTCAGCGTATACCAT
>JANMTJ010000426.1:0-11886 GCA_031390295.1 Oleiharenicola sp. | reverse complement strand
ACTGCACCATGTCATCCCACTGTGAATAGTCGCTGGCAAAGATGCGCAGGGACTGGCCGGTCAGGGCGATAAGCCGCTCAATCAGGTTGTCCCGCTGCTTCTGCAGGCTGGCGTAGATGATCTGCACCTCGTTGCGGTGGGCCGCCTGCAGCAACGCCACGGATGTGCCGGAGATGGCGAGCAGGCCGGCCATGAGCAGGACGAGACGGGTGCGGATTTTCATGCCAGGAGTCCGGGCAGCCTGTTCCGACGGCCGGCGGTGACAAAGGCAAAGTGCGGCCAATCACTGCCCTGCAACATCCTGCCGGACGGCGACGAGCAATAATTGCCGCCTTTCTGCCGATGCATCGAGCCTCCTGTCCCGGGGCCGGGAGTGGAAATCGCCCTTGACTCACCGCCCGGCGTCTGAGTTTTAGCCCTTTCCAATCAATCTTCGCCCATGGCCAATACCAAGTCCGCAATCAAAGCCGCCCGTAAATCGCTCCGCAACGCCGCGCGCAACCAAGCCGTCAAGACCCGCCTGAAGTCCCTCGGCAAGGCGGTCAAGCTGGCCGCCGCCGGCACCGATGCCGAGAAAACCCGCGCCGCGGCCATCGCCTACAGCTCGGCCCTCGACAAGGCGGTCAAGAGCAACGTCATCCATCGCAACTCGGCTTCCAACCACAAGGCGCAGTTCGCCAAATACATCTTCATCGCGAAGAAGTAAGCCGGCTGACACCTGATTTCCCTGCCCCGCGCGCCTCACCGCCGCGGGGCTTTTTGTTGGCACAGCGAAGGCGGCTCCGGACGGGACGCGGGAAACGGTTCTGCGGGGTTGAATTCGCGCCGCCAATCCCTGTTCATGGGCGGTCGTGCCACTGCCTGCCAACGTCCGCCGCCAAATCCTTCCGTGGGACCGGCCGCTGCCCGCGCAGGCCGCGGAGTGGCTGGCGCAAGGCTGGGCCGGTTCCGGTCCGCTCGACCTGGGTGGGGTGCTGGTGATCGTGCCGACGCGGCAGTCGGGCCGGCGGCTGCGGGAGGCGCTGGCGGAGCACGCGTCGCGCCGGGACTCGGCGGTGCTGGCGCCGCGGGTCGTCCTGCCGGAGGACTTGCTGGCCGTGCCCGCCGGCGGGACCGCGGTTCCCGTGGCCTCGCGCCTGGAGGCCCAGCTGGCGTGGGCGGAAGTCCTGCGCACGGTGGATCTGGAGGATTTTCGCGCCATGTTTCCGGTGGATCCGCCGGCGCGCAACTTTGCCTGGGCCGTGCGACTGGCGGCGCAACTGCAGCGCCTGCAGTCAACGCTGGGGGAGAACGGGCTGCGGTTGCGCGATGTCGTGCATCGCGCGGGCGACGGGCTGCCGGAAACCGAGCGCTGGACGCAGCTGGCCGGGTTGGAACGGCGGTGCGATGCCCTCCTTGCGGCGGGCGGTCGATGCGAGGCCCAGGCCGCGCGTCTCGGGTTGGCGCGGGCGGCGACACTCCCGGCAGGCGTCACGCGCATCGTGCTGCTGGCCACGCCCGATCCGCTGCCGCTGGTCATGGGCCTGCTGGCGGAATTCGCGCGACACCTGCCCGTGGACGTCGTGGTGTTCGGTCCGGCCGATGGTGCGGAGCTTTTCGACGAGTGGGGCCGACCGCGCGAGGAGGTCTGGTCGCACCGTCCGCTGACCTTGGCGGATTTCGGGTCGCAAGTCCACCTGTGCGCCGATGCGGCGGAGCAGGCGGCCCGGGTGACCGAACTGGCGCGGAGTTACGGTGAACCCGAGGGAAGGCTGGCGGTCGGCGTGGCCGATGCGGAGGTCGCACCCGCCTTGGAAAACGGGCTGCGGGGCGCAGGGCTCGCGGTGTTCAACCCCGGGGGCAAGCCGCGCCGCCGAGATGGTTTGCACACCCTGCTGGCGGTGCTGGCGGCGCTGGTGCGGGAACCGGCGTTCGACCCGGTGCAGGCCCTCGCGCGCTGTCCTGACTTCATCGCCTGGCTGGCCGCCCGGGTGGGCGGGAAATTCTCCCCGGCCGCCATGCTGACCGAACTCGACGATTTGCACGCCCGGTATCTGCCGGCGACCATCACGGCGGCGCTCGGTCACACCGCGAAACAGCCCGGGGCTCGGGCGGCGCTGGAGGCGGCGTCGGAGTTGCGGGCGCAACTCACGAGCGGAGAATTTCCGGTGAATGCCTCGGCCGCGCTGGGAACCCTCTTCGGCGTCCGGCGCGTGGCCGGAGATTCGGCGCTGGCGGAATCGGCGGAGGCTTGGATGGACGTATTGCGTGAGGCCGCGGCGGCCCGACCGGCTTTCACGGATCTGACCAATGCGGAGTGGTGGGAGCTGGTCCTGACGCAGTTTGGCGAGAGCCTGCGCTTCGACGCCCGGCCGGCGGGCGCGATCGACCTGCTCGGCTGGCTCGAATTGTTGTGGGAGGATGCGCCGCATCTCGTCGTGACGGGGTTGAACGACGGACGCCTGCCCGAGACGGTGGCGGGCGACCCGTTTTTGCCCGAAGCGCTGCGAGCACGACTTGGCCTGAAGACCAATGAGGCGCGTTTCGCCCGCGATGCCTACCTGCTCGCCGCCTTGGCGGCCTGCCGCACGGGAGCAGGGCGGCTGGATCTGCTGGTCGGCAAGGTGTCGGCGGCGGGCGACCCGTTGCGACCCTCGCGGCTGCTGCTGGCGTGCGCCGAGGCGGAATTGCCGCGGCGCGTGGCGACGCTTTTTCGCCCGGTGGAGGCGGTGCGGCCGGGTTTGTCCTGGCGGCGGGCGTGGAAGCTAACCCCGCCGGTCATGCCTTCGCCCGCGCGCGTGTCGGTGACGGCGTTTCGCGACTACCTGCGCTGTCCGTTCCGCTTTTTCCTGAAGCATGTGCTCAAGATGGAGACAGTGGATCCGTTCAAGAGCGAATTGGACGCCCTGGATTTCGGCATACTCTGTCATGCCGCGTTGGAGGCGATGGGGCGGGAGCCGGCGTTGCGCGACTGCACCGATGGGGCGGGGCTGAGGGAATTTTTGCTGGCGCAGGTGAACGGGCGGTCGCGCGACCGTTACGGCGCCGAGCTCACCTTGCCCCTGATCGTGCAACTGGAGTCGGCCCGGCAGCGGCTGGCCCGCGCGGCGGAGGTGCAGGCGGAGCAGCGGGCGGCGGGCTGGGTCATCGAACACGTCGAGCGCAAGTTCGAGCTGAAACTCGGGGCGGTGACCGTGAGCGGAAAAATCGACCGCGTGGAGCGTCACGCCGCCACCGGTGCGGTGAGGGTCATTGATTACAAGACTTCGGACAAGGGCGTGACCCCGCTGGCCGCGCATGTGCGGAGTGCGCGGCGCGATGAGACCGCGCCGGAGTGGGCGCGGTTCACGATGAACGGCAAGGAACTCGTGTGGACCGACCTGCAGCTGCCGCTCTACCTGGAGGCGCTGGCGGGGGAGTTTGGCGTGGCGGCGGGAGCGGGGTATTTCAACCTGCCCAAGGCGGTCGGGGAGACCTCGCTTTTGCTGTGGGAGGACTACGATGCCGTGTGGCGGGCGGCGGCCCGGCGTTGCGCCGAGGGCGTGGCCGCAGGCGTGACAGCGGGAATTTTCTGGCCGCCGGCGGAAGTACCGCCGCGCAGCGAGGACGATGCCTTGGCCGGGCTGTTCCATCATGGCACGGCGGCGAGCGTGGAATGGAGGGGAACGACATGAACCGGATCGGTCATGTGATGATCCTCGCCTCGGCGGGCTCGGGCAAAACCTACGCCCTGACCAACCGCTACGTCCGGCTGCTCGCGCACGGCGCAAAGCCGGAGCGGATCGCCGCGCTGACGTTCACCCGCAAGGCGGCGGGCGAGTTCTTTGATGAAATCCTGAAGAAGCTGGCAGGCGCGGCGGGCGATGAGGCGGGGGCGGGAAAACTGGCCGCGGAGATCGGGGTGCCGGCGCTGCGGGCGGCGGATTTCCTGAAACTGCTGCGCGTGGTGACGGAGGCGATGCACCGCCTCAACCTGGGTACGCTCGACAGTTTTTTTGCCCGGGTGGTGCGGGCCTTTCCGCTGGAGCTCGGGCTGGCCGGCGATTTCGAGGTGCTGCAGGAACACGCGGCGCAACTGGAGCGTCGGCGGGTGTTGCGACGGATGTTTGCCCACGCGGAAAGTGGCACCGCGCAGCAGGATTTCATCGAGGCGTTCAAGCGCGCGACTTTCGGCACCGAGGAAAAACAGCTGGGCGCGCGGCTTGACGCCTTTCTCGATGACCACGCCGAGGTGTATCTCGCCGCGCCCGACGCGGCCGCATGGGGACGGGCGGAGCGGATCTGGCCGGAGGGATGCGCGTGGCTGGACGCCGCTGCTGTCCGGCGGCGCGACGCGGCGATCGCGGGGTTGAAGGCCGCTTTGCCGTGGCCGACCTTTAGCGACAGGCAGCGGACGCGGTGGGAGGATTTTTTCGGGGCCCTGCCTAGCTGGGCGCCGGGGGCCCCGCTGCCCAAACCGGTCGCGTACGTGATGGACAATGCGTTCAAGGCCTGGCCCGGCGTGACCGAGATCACCGTCGAGCGGAAGAAGGTGCCGCTGACCCCGGAAGCCGGCCGGGCGCTGCGGGCACTCGTCAGCGGAATCGTGGGAGCCGAGCTGGCGCGCCGGCTGGAGACGACGCAGGGCATGTTTGCAGTGCTGCACGGCTATGAGACTTATTATGATTCCGCCGTGAGGCGCGCCGGCCGGCTGACGTTCGCCGATGTGCAACGGCTGCTGCGACCCGACACGGCGGACGGAGCGCGGCTGCTGACGCGCGATGCAGCGGCCGAAGCACGCCTGTTCATCGACTGGCGGCTGGATGCGCAGATCGACCACTGGCTGTTGGATGAATTTCAGGACACGAGCTACGGCCAATGGAGCGTGTTGCGAAACCTGATTGACGAGGCCGTGCAGGATCCGGCGGAGACGCGGAGTTTCTTCTATGTGGGCGATGTGAAACAGGCGATCTTTGCGTGGCGCGAGGGTGACTCCCGGCTGTTCCGCGAGATTTTCGACCACTACAACGCGGCCCGGCCCGGGGCGATCCGCGAGGAGCGGCTCGACCGGTCGTGGCGGTCGAGTCCGGCGGTGATCGCAATGGTCAACCGGGTGCTCGGCGATGGTGAGGCGCTGGCGCGGCTGTTTCCAGCGGAGGCGGTGGCCCGGTGGACGCGGGAGTGGCGCGACCATGAAAGTGCCCAGCCGCGGTTGGGCGGATATGCCACGTTGCGGCAGGCGGAGGATGAGGCCGGGCGTTTTGCGGAAACTTTGAAAATCATCACCGAGACACAGGCGCTGCAACGCGGCCTGAGCGTGGCGGTGCTGGTGCAGAAGAACAGCACGGCGGCGGAACTGGCGGATTTCCTGCGCCGCGAGGGCAGGTTGGCGGCGGTGGCGGAATCGGATCTGCACGTCGGCACGGACAACCCGCTGACGGCGGCGCTGCTGGCGCTGTTCCGCGCCGCGGCGCATCCGGGCGACCAGGCGGCGCGGAAGCTGGTGGCGATGACCCCGCTGCAGGCCATGCTCGAGGCGGAGAATTGCGCGGTGGATGATGAACTGACGGTGCGGCTGCTGGACGAAATCCATGCGGAGGGCTTCGAGCGCACGGTGGAGACTTGGACGCGCAAACTGGAGCCGGCGCTGGCCCCGGACGATGCGTTCAGCCGGGAGCGCGGCCGCCAGCTGGCCGAAGCGGCGCGGTTGTTCGACGACACGGGGAGCCGGAACCTGGCGGAGTTCGTGCAGTTCGTGGAGCGACACACGGTGCGGGATACCGACACGGCGGCCGTGGTACGGGTGATGACGGTACACAAGGCGAAAGGATTGGGTTTCGATCTGGTGGTGCTGCCGGATCTGGAAGGGACAAGGTTGGCGGCCCGACGGCGCGGCCTGGCGGTGCAACGATCACGTGACCGGACGATTGAATGGGTGTTCGACCTGCCGCCGGAGGCTTTTTTTGCACAGGACGAGGTGCTGGCGGGCCACGTGGCGGAGGAAGAGGCTGATGCCTGCTACGAGGAACTGGCCGTCCTGTACGTGGCGATGACACGGGCGAAACGGGCGATGTATGTCATCACCGAGCCGGTGGGCACCTCGCAGTCGCACAATTTTCCGCGGTTGCTGCAGGAAACGCTGGGCGAACAGTGGTCATCGGGTGACGAACGTTGGTTTGAGGCCATCACCATCGGCTCGGCCGAGCCCGGCCGAGTAGGAGGACTGGCAGCGGTGGTGGCGGTCCGGACGTTGCGCCGGCTGGCGCGTACACCATCAGAAGCCAGGACGGCCGAAGTGGCGGGGCAGGGTTTGTTCGCGCTGGAAGGCAATGGTGCGGCCGGATTTGGTCGCACGGTGCATGGGCTGCTGGCCCAAGTGGAGTGGGGTGGGGCAAATGAGACGGCGCGACTGGGCGCGGCGTGGCAGAACGAGGGTGCGGCCGGGAGGGAGGCCCTGGCCTGTGTCCGTTCTCCGCAACTGACAGAGCTTTGGTCGAAGCCTGCAACCAGGCAGATGGAGGTGTGGCGGGAGCGGGCTTTCGAGATCGTGCTGGACGGGATCTGGTTTACGGGGGTGTTCGACCGGGTGGTGGTGGAGCGTGATGCGCAGGGTCAGGCAACCAAGGCTTGGGTCATTGATTACAAGACCGGCCGGGGTGTGGTGGCGGACGCGGTTGAGCGACATGCCGGGCAGATCAATCTTTACCGACGGGTCGTGGCGGTCTTGACGGGACTACCAGTCAAGCGGGTCAGGTGCACCTTGGTGCTTACAGACAACTGTCAGGCGGTGGAAGTACCCCTAACTGACTAAATTCAGCTTTACAGGGGAGTTGGGAGACCGCACGTTTCGCTTCCAAACCACTCTCTTATACCTATGGGCAATCTGAAAAAGAAACGGCGTCTAAAGATGTCGAAACACAAACGCCGGAAGCGCCTCAAGGCGAACCGCCACAAAAAGCGCACGTGGCAGAAGTAATTTGCCAAAAATACGCATATTTTGACTTAAACCCGCCTATTGGAGGCGGGTTTATCATTTACACTGGGAATTGTTGACGGGTAAAACATTAGGAAAACTATTAGGTCCGTCTGTAGTGATAATGGTTTTGCGCTTGTCAGATAGGTAAGTGCCCCATATCCAGCATGTCCTGCAAATCACTTTACAGTCTGAAAGCTGCCCGGTGATTTCCTGATTCATCCCCAACCTGCACACACTTTCTTCACCCGCATGCTTTTCGCCAAAAAGTCCAAAGGGTTTTGCGTCGAAATCGGCGAGCATGCCATGCTTTTGGCGCGTCTCTCCCAATCGGAAGCACCCTGCATAGTTGAAGAGCTTAAAGAGCTGTCATCCAGTGATCCCGAGAGCATCGTGGCGTGGACCAAAGGCACGGAGGGCAAGGGTTCCACCGGCTATGCCCATGCGGTTTGCGGGATTTATTCCCCCAAGCGGGTGGTTCGCCGCCATACCCTGGATGTAAAGCGGGTTAAGGATCCGGCCTACTTTAACGAAGTCTACGCCCAGCAATTCCGCATCGAGCCTGAGAAATACACCGTCAAGGCGTTGAATCCCACCGATGGCAGCGAGTACGACATGGTGAAGGCCAATCAAAAGGAAGTGCTGTTCTGCGGTTTGCCTTCGGATGACATCATCGCCACGCAGGATAAACTCTTGGAGCAGGGCATCTATCCCGAACGGCTCGAGTTGGGCACTTTGGCGACCTTGGGCGGCATGGTCAATTACCTGAAATTCAAGCAAACCAAGACCCCGGTTCTCATCCTCGAAATTGGGCAGGACACCACCCAAAGCTTCATTCTCAGTGCTGAGGGGGTAGACATATCCCGCCCCATCCCGAGCGGTATTGCCGCCATGATCCCGGTGGTGCAGAAAGAACTGGGCCTGAAGGATGAGGAATCGGCCAAAAAGCTGTTTTACTCGAACACCTTTGATTTTACCAGCATGGGCGGAGCCCTCGTAAAGAAGCTGCTGAAGGAGCTGCAATCATCCATCGGATTTTACGAGGTGCAGACCGGTCAGTCGATTGGTAACGTTTTCTGCACCCAGCTGCCAACCAGCCTGACTTGGTTGAGCACCACAATGGCGGGCGCCCTCGGGGTTGCCCCGCTTAAAATGGAGCTTACCCCCTGGCTTGAGTCATTAAACATCAAGCTGGCCGAGGGAGTCACTCTGGGCCAACCCGAGGAACGTTGGTTCGGACTCTTTTCACTCCTGGCCTCCCACCAAAATGCTGTCCCTGACGAAAAAAAGTGACGCCCAGCCTGTAGCGGTTCCGCTCTGGCACACCAACTTCCGCAACTTTGACCGGTTGCCGGACACCAAGGTGGTGCGCACCACCTTCTTCATCAACACTGCGGCTGTAGTCGTGGCGCTGGGTATGGTGCTTTGGCTGGGTCAGCGTGAATACACCAATTACAATCTGAAGGAGCAAAAAGCCGAGGCCCAGCGACAGATTGACAGCAACAAGAAGCAGGATGCGGAGGCGCTCCGGCTCACCGCGCTGTTTCAGGCGGAGGAGAAAAAACTCAACGAGGTGGCGGCTTTTATCAAGGTGCCGGTTACTCCGGCTGAGTTCGTCGGCCAGCTGGCCGGGTCTCAGCCCAAGGAGATTTCAATCGATTTTGCTGACACCCGCATAACGGACGCCAAGAACTCCGTGTTTCAAATCAGGGGTCGCGTGGCCGGCAGTCCGGATCAGGCCAGTGGCATTGCCTCCAGCTATGTCGATACGCTCCGGGCCGACCCCAAGCTGGGCCAGGTGTTCGACCCCATTGTGCTCAACCGTCTGGATCGAAGCACAGGCGGTGCCTACATGCTCTTCGACATATCTTTAACCGTGAAGCCCGAGAAGAAATAACATGAACACCGCCGATCTCGTCGCGCTCCTTAAGAAACATCCCATTGGCTTTGGCTGTGGGTTGGTGAGTATTGTTTGCGGCATCCTGCTCTACCTGCGTTCGGATAATATTGCAGCGAGCCAGGCGGAATTGGAGGCCAGTTCGGCCCAGGCGACAAAGATGGTCGCCAACGTGCGGAACGCGAACGGACTCGCCGAGCATGTCACCGAGATCCAAGCCCTCAGCAAGGAGATGGAAGGCCGCTTGATGAAAGCCGGCCAGCTGGCGGTGAATCTCCAGTATTTCTACAAATTGGAGACCGAAAACGAGGTGAAGCTGGTCGATGTGCGGCAGGGAACCAACCCCCGCAACACCAAGACCCTTTATTCAGGCGTGCCATTCAATGTTTCGGTTCAGGGTCCCTATGCGAACGTGATGAATTTTCTGCACCGGGTGCAAAACGGGCGCCATTTTTGCCGCATCAACGCTGCCAGCTTCACGAAGGTGGGGGATACGGCTGATATGAGTCTCGCCTTAAATCTCGAACTTTTAGGCCAGCCATGAAGACCTTTAACGGCAGTCGCATCCTCGTTCTGGTCACGCTGGTGGCCGTTGCCCTCTCCGGGCGGGCCTTTGCCGCCGAAGGCGAGACCGTCGTTGCTCCGCTCAAGCGCCAGGAAGTGCTGGATCGCGCCAAGAATTTATTGGCGACCCCGACCCTGCCCACGGCCGTCAAGGACCCGTTTCATTCCGAAGCCTACGCTGACAGCATCGCCGGGGCCGTGCGCAGTCCTGAAGGCCAGGTACCTGCGGGAGATAACACGACGACCGTCCGCACCGTTCCCACCGGCCCGCGCAATGCCCGTGATTTGCTCCAGACCATCGCCACCAGCCTCAAGCCCAGCGGATTCTTCATCCTCGGGGGACAGCCCACCTTGGTGTTCGGTCAAAAGCGGGTCAAAGCCGGCGGCTTCCTGACTATAACCTTTGAAGGGAATGAATATACCCTAGAAATCGCATCCATCGAACGCCCCAATTTTACCCTCCGGTTGAACCGTGAGGAATTCACCCGGCCCATCAAATAAGGACGAATTATGAGCACACGCACCATCCTGACCACGTTTCTCGCCTCGGCACTGACCCTGCCGGCATTGGCTCAAGATACCCCCGCCACCACTCCCACCGAACCGGCCGCCGCCACGGTGGCTGTCCAAGGCTCCGAGCCGGCGGCAAACTCTGTCAGTCGCGACAAGGACACCCTCTCGGTCGACTTTCCCGATGAGGATATCAAGACGATCCTGCGCAACGTCGCCGACCTCTTCGAACTCAATCTGGTGGTGCCCGACACCCTGACCGGCAAGTCCTCGATCAAGCTGCGCGATGTCACCTGGCGGCAGATTTTCCACGTGGTGCTCACGCCCGTCGGCTACACCTACCTTGAGGAGGGCAACATCATCAAGATCGTCAGCAATGAGTCCCTCCAGCAGGAACCCGGCTCGACCGAGGTGTTCATTCTTAACAATGCCAAGGCCTCGGACATCAAGCCGACCATTGATGGCCTCATCGATGCGGCCGCCGGTGGCAAGATTGTGATCGATAATCGCAGCAACGCCCTCGTGATCACCGAGCGTCCCTCCCGCATGGGCCGCATCCGGACGATCATCGAGCAGTTGGACAAGGCCACGGACCAAGTCATGATCGAGTCCAAGTTCGTCGAGGTCACCGATCGTGATATCCGCAACCTGGGCCTGGACTGGACCATCGCCGGCGGAATCGGCATTAGCGCAGATTACGGCAAGATCGGAAATCGCGGTTACAACAAATCGAAGAACAACTCCGTCGGCGGCAGTAACAGCCGCATGCCGACAATGAACTCTGATACAATTATCACTTCGACGACAAATATCGGTTCAAGCAACACGTCCTCGTCAACCTCCACCTCCGGTACAGTAAGCACCACCCCCCCGTGGACCAGTTCCTTCATTCCTGCCACGCCACCCCCGGGCACGATCACTACGACCACCTACTCTGGTCCGAACGGCAACACGACGAGCACGTCGACCGGCAACACGACGACGATCAATGGTACGACATTGTCCAATGACTCCACGAATCCGGTCAGTGCGGCGCTGACCAACACGGCCGACAGCCTCAACTCCTGGTTCAATGACCGGACGGGTGGCCTGCAGACGGCGGTGTTCTCCGGCTACGAGTTCAGCGCGGTCCTTCGTGCGCTCGAATCGAACAACAACACCAAGATCGTCTCCAACCCCACGGTGGTGACGCTGAACAACACCGAGGCCATGCTGAACATCGGCCAGGAATTCCCGATTCCCAGCTACACCTACAACAGTGAGCGTGGCAGCTTCGAGGTCTCCGGTTTCGCCTACAAGCCGATCGGTATCATCCTGAAGGTGACGCCGCAGGTGAATGCCCAGGGCATCATCAAACTCGCGCTCGAGCCCGAGGTCAGCCAGCAGAACGGCGTCACAACCTTTGGTGGTGCCGGCGGCGCGGACATACCCATCATTGCCACCCGCAAGGTGAAGACCAATATTTCACTCAAGGATGGTTACACGGCCGGCATCGGTGGCCTGATCACCAATTCCATGGACCATGGCGACAAGCGGGTGCCTTTCCTGGGCAAGATTCCCGTCCTGGGTCGCCTCTTTTCCTCCAAGAGCGTGAACGACTCGACCACCAACCTGGTAATCTTTATCACAGCCAAGACAGTGAACGCCGACGGGGCCACTCCGGAAGAGGTGTTTGATCCCCGCGCCCTTAAGGCGGTGGGCATGACCCGGGATGATCTTCCGGGCTATCGCGCCCCGAAGGGTGCGAATGTATACGCCCCCCCGGCGCAGACCAAGTAAGAGGACTCTCCATTAGTGAACCTTCCAGACCGGCGGACATCCGCCGGTCTTTTTATTGCCCTGTGGATGCGGGGGCTGGCTGCAATATTTGTTAGCCATACCCGGCCTGGTGGGTAGCCTTGCATAGATGCCGCCACGCACCAGTCAGACGATACCTGCCCGTCAGGCTCAGGATCCCAACGAGCTGTTTAAGCACATTGTACCG
>JANMTJ010000396.1:0-2269 GCA_031390295.1 Oleiharenicola sp. | reverse complement strand
CGAAGCGCTTGGAGGCCGGGGCGTCGGAGTCGAAGGTCGCGACCGGCACGCCGTTGTCGACGGCGCGGTTGATCGCGTCAGTCAGCTTGTTGGCGTCGGAGCAACTGACGGAGATGCCCTCGGCGCCCGCGAGGACGAGTTGCTCGATGGCCTCGGCCTGTTTCTGGGCGTCCTCCTCGTTGGGCGTGCGCCAGTCGATCCTGATGTTCAGGCCGCGCTGGGCGCTGAGTTCCTTCGCGGCGTCGATGGCGCCAACGCGCGCGGCCTGGAAGACCGGGTTGCCCTGGGATTTGGCGACGAGGCCGAGGGTGATGGTGCGCGGCGCGGCGGACGCGAGCACGGTGCCGGCAAGGCCGGCGGCGAGGAGGGACAGGAGTTTTTTCATGGGTTAAAAAGTTTACAGGAGGCAACGGAGGAGAAGCAGGAGGGGGTTGGGTTCAATCTCAGTTAACTCTGTTTTCTCCTGTAAAACAGTAGCCTGCCTCAGCCGGCCCTGGCCGTCAGCCGGCGTTTGGCGAGCCAGGTGTTGAAGTTGTCGAGAACGACGGCGGCGATGACGACCGAGCCGATGATGATCTGGCTGTAATTCTGGTCGATGCCGAGGATGACGATGCCGCTGCTGATCATCTGGATGATGAGGGCCCCGAGCACGACGCCGAGGGCCGAGCCGCGGCCGCCGGTGAGGCTGGCGCCGCCGACGACGGCGGCGGCGATGACGCTGAGTTCGTAGCCCTGGCCGTCACCCGAGGTGGCCGCGCCGTAGTAGCCGATGGAAAGCAGCGCGGCGATGCCGGCGGCGAGACCCGAAATGAGGTAGACACCGAGCTTGACCCGCTCGACGCGGATGCCGCTGAAGCGGGCGGCGAGCTCATTGCCGCCGATGGCGTAAACGCGCCGGCCGGCAGCGAGGCGCGCGAGGAATATCCAGCCCGCGCCGAGCACCAACAGCATGACCAGCAGGGGCACGAGGCTGAGCCCGTCGCCGACCTCGAAGCGCACCAGATCGCGGAAGTCGGGCGGAAAGCCGCCGACCGACTGGCCCTTGGTGATGACGAAGGCGATGCCGCGCAAAATCGCCATGGCGCCGAGCGTGATGATGAAGGGATGCACCCCGAGCGCGACGATCAGGCCGCCATTGACGAGCCCGCACAGGGCCGCCGTGCCAACGCAGGCTCCCACCCCCAGCAGCACCCCGAGCCACGGTGCGGTGGCCGCCCCGGCCCCATCCGGGCCGAAATGGTGCAGGACCAGCGCGCCGATCACAGAGGCGAGCGCGTAGATCGAGCCGACCGACAGGTCGATGCCGCCCGCGATGATGACGAGCGCCATGCCGACGGCCATGATGGCGATGAAGCTGGTGTCCTTGGCAAGCTGGGCGAGGTTCTGCGCGTTGAGGAACTTGTTCTTCTCCACGAAGGCCGGCACCCGCTCGCCGTCGGTGTTGGTGGTGAAGACGCGCTGCCGGCTGCCGTCGGGGGCGCGCTCAAAGCTCGGGATCCGCACGGTCCCGCTGAATAGCGTGAGCAGCAGGCCCAACCCGACGATGACGAGCAACAGGCCGCTTTCCTGGAATTTCAGTAGGGTTCGGAGAAACGACATGAGGTGGGCTAATCGCGCGGGGGAACCGGTCGAAGAATGCACCGGGCCGGGGCGGGTTCGTCAACAATTACCCTCGGTCGCGCCCGGCCTGCTGGCTTTGCGGCTTGCTTCGCCGGCGGCCTGACAATCAATTCCACGGCGACGATTTAGGAGCAACCCCGCTCCTTCTGACCCAGGCTGCACCCCTCCTTCCCCCATGCAAGTCCTTCCGTTTGTATCCTTGTTCGCCATGACCGGTGGCGCCGCCGGTCAGTCTGCGGGCGGTGCGGTCATCCTGCAACTGGCCACGGTCGACTACCTGATCCTGGCTTCCTATTTCGCCTTCGTGATCGGCATTGGCTGGGTGGTGCGCCGCCAGATGAAGACCAGTTCGGACTTCTTCGAATCCGGCCGCTCGCTGCCGGCCTGGATCTGCGCCTTGGGTTTCATCGGGGCCAATCTCGGTGCCCAGGAGGTCGTGGGCATGGCCGCTTCCGGCGCCAAGTACGGCATCGCCACCAGTCATTTCTACTGGGTCGGCGCCATCCCCGCCATGGTCTTCGTCGGCCTCTTCATGATGCCGTTCTACTACGGCTCGAAGGCGCGCTCGGTGCCGGAATACCTCAAGCTGCGCTTTGACGAGAAGACCCGCACCTTCAACGCCCTGTCCTTTGCGGTGATGACGGTGTTC
>JANMTJ010000331.1:0-3175 GCA_031390295.1 Oleiharenicola sp. | reverse complement strand
CGCGTTTCCAGCCGGGAGGAATATATCGGTGCGCTGCGGCGCGCCAAGTTTGGCGTGATCCTCGCAGATTTCAGCGTGCCCGGTTACGATGGTATCGCCGCTCTCGCGCATGCGCGGGAATTGCAACCCGACACACCCTTCATCTTGGTTTCCGGCGCGATCGGCGAGGAAAGGGCCATTGAAATCCTGCAGCAGGGCGCGAACGACTACGTGATGAAATCCCGGCTGATCCGCCTGGGGCCTTCAATCCAGCGCGCCGTGCGGGAGCAGCGGGAGCGCGAGGGGTGCCGGCAGGCGGAGAGTGCCCTGCGCGAGAGCGAGGAGCGCTTTCGCGAAATGGCGGAAAATATCCATGAGATGTTCTGGAGTGCCTCGGTGGACGGCCAGCAGATCTTCTACGCCAGCCCCGCCTACGAACGAATCTGGAAGCTCCCGCTGGCCCAACTGTATGCCCGGCCCGCGAGCTGGCTGGAGCAAGTCTCGCGGGACGACAAACCACGGCTGATCCGAGCCCGGGAATCGCTGGCCCAAGGCACGGCCTACAACCTCGAATACCGCATCCTGCAACCGGACGGCACGTCACGCTGGATTGAGGAACACGGTTATCCGGTCCGGGGCCCTGCGGGCGTGGTGGAGCGCATCGTGGGCGTGGCCCTCGACATCACCGGGCGAAAGCAGCTGGAGGAACAGCTGCAGCAGTCCCAGAAGATTGATGCCATCGGCCAGCTGGCCGGCGGCATCGCCCATGACTTCAGCAATATGCTCACGGTGATCAACGGCTACTGCAACCTGCTGCTCGACAATCACGAGTTGCCGCCGGCCGTAGCGCAATCACTGAAACACATCTTTGTGGCGGGCGGACGGGCGGCCAACCTCACCCGGCAATTGCTGATCTTTAGCCGCAAAAGCTATGCCCAGCACCAGTCGGTCGACCTGAATGATCTCATCGACGTCGTCACCACGATGCTCAAGCGCATGATCGGCGAGCATATCCGGTTGGAACTCGACCTGGCTCACCCGCTGCCGCGGATCCTGGTGGACACCAGCATGATCGAGCAGGTGCTGATGAACCTCGTCGTCAACGCCCGGGACGCTATGCCGAAGGGCGGCAGCCTGGTCGTCAGCACGGGCTCCTGCGAAACGACCGCGTCTGACTGTTTACGGAATCCGCAGGCCCAGCCCGGAGCCCATGTCTGGCTCAGCGTGCAGGATACGGGCTGCGGCATTCCCCCCGATATCTTGCCGCAGATCTTCGAGCCATTTTTCACCACCAAGGAGGAAGGCAAGGGCACCGGCCTCGGGCTGGCCAACGTTATGAGCATTGCCAAGCAACACCAGGGATGGGTGGAAGCCGAGAGCGAGGTCGGCGTCGGCACCCTCTTCCGGGTCTTCCTCCCGGTCGCACCGGAGCAAACGGCGGATTCCCCGGCTGTCGCCGAAAATCTCCTCGTGCAGGGTGGTCAGGAGGTGATCCTCCTGGTTGAGGATGAAGAGTCCGTCCGGGCCTACGCCCGGACTGTTTTGCAGATGAATGGTTACAAGGTGTTGGAAGCCGTCTCGGGGGTGGACGCGCTGGACGTCTGGAAACGGCACCGGGACCGGGTCGCCCTGCTGGTGACCGACCTCGTCATGCCCGACGAAATGTCCGGTTTGGAACTTGCGGAAAAACTCCGGGCTGAGCGCCCGGGGTTGAAGGTGCTTTTCAGCAGCGGCTATAATCCGGAGATGGCCGAGGAGACGCTCAGATCCCAAGCCGGATACCGTTTTCTGCACAAGCCCTACCAGCCCAAAACCCTGGCCCGCATGGTGCGGGAGCTCCTGGACAATGCCACTGTGACCACCACCAGTCCCTCGCAGGCCCCGTTTGGTAGAACCTAGCGGCTCAAGTCCCACCCCGTTCCGCGCCCGACCACCCCATGAGATCGCTCCAAGCAATTTTCCCCGCACCACGGCCGGCCGGCGGCGCCAGATCCAGCTCGGGCCGGACGGTCCCCCTGATGCTGGCCATCGCAGCCCTGCTCGGATTTGTCGGGGCTTTCGTCTGGGTGTGGCTCTCGCCCCAGCCGATTGAACGGAATACCTTGCTCTGGTTCGCGGCCCTCGGGACTGCCGCATCCACGCTCGGCCTGGGCTACGTCGTGCTCACCAGCCGGGCGACGGAGCTTACGCTGCGCGAGTTGGAACAGCACCGCATTGATCTCAGCACGACCCTCCCGAAGCTGCGCAAAATCTGGGACCAGGCCCCGCTCAGCATCATGCTGTTTGAACCGAACGACCCGGAGGTACGGGTCAGGATCATCGACTGCAATCCCCGCGCGTGCGAGATGCACGGCTACACCCGGGAGGAAATGATCGGCCAGTGCGTTGACATGATTGAGGCGGTCCCCTGGACCCATAACGCCCCCAACTGGATCGCCCAGTTCCACCGCGAAGCGCGGTTCGAGGGCGAAAGCCAGCACAAGCGCAAGGACGGGACCACCTTCTGGATCCAGTATTCCACCAGCCTGCTTGTCATCGACGGCCATGAATATGTGATCGGGCTGGACCGCGACGCCACCGCCCGCAAAAAAGCCGAGTTCGATTTGCTCACGTCCGAGGCCTTTCTGAATTCCCTGCTCGAGAACCTGCCGGTCAACATCTACCGGAAAGACCGCGCCAACCGGCTTATCTACGCCAACAGTCATTACTGCAGACGCCGGGGCAAGCCGCTCTCCGAGTTGCTGGGCTTGACCGATTTTGAGCTCTCCCCGCATGATCAGGCCGTCAAGGCGGTTGCGGACAACGAGCAGGTCATGCAGACCCGGCAAACTTTGGAAAAAGAGGAGGAGCAGCTCAAGCCTGATGGCTCGAAATTCTGGATTCAAATCGTCAAGGTGCCCACCCTTGATGGCAATGGCGCGGTGACTGGCACCCAGGGCATGTATTGGGATGTCACCGAACGCCACCAGGCGCTGGAGAAAATGCGGGAGGCGCAAGTCGCCGCCGAGGCCGCCACCAAGGCCAAAAGCGAGTTCCTGGCCAACATGAGCCACGAGATCCGCACGCCCATGAACGGCGTCATCGGCATGACCGGCCTCCTGTTGGATACCAAGTTGGACGACCTCCAGCGGGAATTCGCCGAGACCATCCGCACCAGCGCGGACACGCTGCTGACCGTGATCAACGACATCCTCGA
>JANMTJ010000304.1:0-8063 GCA_031390295.1 Oleiharenicola sp. | reverse complement strand
GGCCGTCCACAGTCTCTATGTTGAAGACATGGAGCGGATCGCGATTGAGACCGATGGGGTTGGCATATTGGCCTTTGTCGTCGCGCGTCATGCCTGGAACGTCCCATGACGGGTCGGGCCGCGAGAGGAAGGTGTCCCAGCCGGCAAGATCGCGTCCGTTGAATAGCGGCCGCCAGCCGGTCTCCGCGGCCGACAGGGCGGCGGATGTGGCAAGGAACAATCCCAACACGGAGGCGGCGGAGATTTTCATAGGGTATTAACCGGCACTTTGGCCCCGGCGGCACGGTCTGTCCAACGGAAATCCCCGCGCACCGAAGGAGCTGGCAGGAGACGGGTGGAACCACCAATCCGTTTCGCCAAGGGCGAAACGTCGGGAATTCCCTCCGACTAATCGTCTGCGGAACAGGATTTTGGGTCCGCCAATCGCGGACTCGGCAAATGCCCGCGATAAGCGGGCCCCAGAACCAATCGGCGGGGCCGATCAGGCTCCGCACGTCCTGAAGGATTCATCCGTTGATGAATCCCATTAGTGGTTATCCACTCTGGTGGTTTCGGAAGCACTGATATCATAACCCGCGCACATTCTTCTGGCCACACCCCGCGAACACTGGAAAATCCGTTCCCATGAATCTTGCCGATGCCCGCACCGCCGTCATCCTCGCCCTCGGGCGCATGAATGCGCTTTACCAGAAGCCGCTCTTCGACGAGTGGGTGCTGGTGAAGCTCGCCCGCACGGAGGGCGCCATCCTCGCCTACGAAGGCCCGCGCGCCGAGTCCTATCAACGCCGGTTCAAGACCGACATCGCGCCGTTGCAGGTGGAGATCGAGGGGCGGAAAATGGCCGTCGGGGACTTCGAGTTCGCCCCCCACGCCCACGGCGCGCACTTCGATGCCTGCCTCCGCCTCGGTCCCGCGGCCTACCTGTTCTGCAACCACACGACGAAGTCGATGACCGACATCCGCCGGGATCCGCTGTGGCTCGAGGCGCAGAAACCATTCGCCGACCTGGCGAACGAATTCCGCGCCGATCCGCTGGAGTGATTTATCATTCTCCTTCTCTTAATCGTTCTCTTTCTCTCTTGTTTGTAATCGAGAAAGATCAGGAGAACGAGGAACGAGAACGCGTCCTCAGGAGACCAATCCCGCGTAAACAAACCAGCCATACGCGAGGCACAACACGCCGCCGGCCCAGCGCGGCAGGCCGCCGCTGATCAGCAGGAAGGCCCCGTGCAGCACGGCCGAGCCGAGCAGCAGGGCCAGCGCGGTGTTGCTGAAACCCGACATCGGCAGCGGACGCACCAGCGTGAACAGCCCGAGGCAAAGCGGGATGCAGATGTGTCCGTCTCCGACCTGCGAGCTGTAGACCACGTCGGCCCGGCGCCGCCAGCCCCAGTAGAGCGCGAGCACGGCGTTGGGCAGCACCATCAGCCAGCCCGTGAGCCAGCCGAGGTTGTCGCGGCTGATGAATCCGTGCTTCTGCGCCGACAGCCAGTTCACCAGCCAGTCGAGCGTCTCGTAGATCACATAGGCGCAGGCGACCACCACGAGGGCATCGAGATAGAACCGGAGGCCGAAGGACACCCGCTGCCGCACATTGTGCTTCAGCACGTCAAACACCTGCACGCACTGCCAGAAGAGGAACAACCCGATGAGCACGATGCCGTCGGTCTGGTTCAGCTTGCCGTCGCGGCCCAACAGCCACACCGCGCCGGTGAAGAACAGCACGGCGGCCAGCGTGAGGAGCAGGGAAAGGCGGTTGATCTGGTGTTCCGTGCTGGCGCCGCTCTTGGCGGGCCTGGCGGGCTTCTTGCCCTGGCCGGACGACGTCGCCCGGCCGGGCATCACCTGCAAACCCCAGAACAGCGCCGGCAGGCCGAGCAGCAGGGTGAGGTTGGTGACATTGTTGACCAGGCAGTTGGTCAGGACGTCGGCCGGGTCGCCCTTGCGCGACACCATGAGAGCGACGAAGATCAGGTTCCCCAGTCCCGAGCAATAAGGCAGGAGCAGCGTACCCAGCGCCGTGCCCTCCAGCCCATGGTCGAGCATCGACTCCAGCCGCCAAAGCATGAGCAGCGACACGCCGAGGAAGACCACGAGGTAGGTCAGCGGGTCGGACAGCGCGAGGCTGTCGAGCAAAGGGGGCAGCAGATTCAAGGGGTGCAGTCAGGCGAGATGCTCTTTCGCTGTAAATAGCGGTGTGAGCTTAAGTGCCCCTTAAACCCAGCATCGACTCGAATGAGGAGTGGAACTTGGGACCATGTCAGGCGTCCTTCGGCTTCATGCCGCCGAAGAGTGCCAGCTCCATCCACTTCCAGTGACAATCGACTTCCTCGAAACCAATCTCGCGGAGCCACCCGAGTTGCGTCTCCACCAGGGCCAGCTTGTTCGAGGGATCCTCCTTGGCTGTGGTCGAGCTGAGGGCAGCAAGGAATCGTTGATGCAGCTGCGGGGTCGGGGAAGCCACATGCTCCAGGTTGTAGAACACGCCACCATCAGTCATCAGGCGGAAAATTTCGGCGTAGATCTGTTTTTTCCGGGCGTCGGTACTGTGATGGATGGCGAACCCCGACACGACCGCATCAAAACAGCCCAAGTCCGGGAGGGGCTCATCAAGGTTGTGGTCGATCACCCGCACCCGCGCGACGTCGGCGAACCGCTGGCGGGCGGCCGCAAGCATGGTGGGGGAAAAATCCAGCGCGACGCCTTCTGCCCCAGGGCGATCAAGCAGGAGCAGGGCGAGCAACCGCCCGTCGCCGCTGCCCAGGTCGAGGATACGTTTGGCTCCGGGAGGGATGAAACTCAGCAACGCCCGGTCGCCCTCGATCCGATGAGGAATGCAATCAGCCATGGCCAAGTACTTGAGCGCGTGCTCGGCGGTGGCGTATTCGTTCATGGGGTGGGCCGGAGGCGGGTCGGCGCACGGGGGTTGTCCCCGGAATGCTTCTGCTTGTCACGCCCGGATATCTTCGGGCATCCGAAAGCCGAAAACGGTGAGGTGTCGGGGCGGGAGGTGCATGGCAGTTTTGAGAGGGCTGGTCGGGTCCGGAGACAGGTCATCCGTGAAAAAGGATGGCAGCGACGCCGTCCTTCCAACCCTCACTGCAGCTTCATCGGCAGGCGGGTCCAGCGCGTATACACGTCGCCGAGGATGACGCTGGTCTTGGGCTCGGGATTGTCCCCGGCCTTCAGGGTGTAGGCCGCGGTGAAATTGCCGAGCACGGCGCAGTAGTCGCCATTGACCATGATGCCGATGAGATCGCCGGTCTTGCTGAAGACGAGATCCCCGCGCTTGGGCGCGATCTCGCCAAAGAGCCGGGTGACGATCCGGTTGTCGAGCTTCACGTAGCTGGCGTTTGAGGCGTCGATGCGGAACGGGGTGTCGCCGTAGCGGCCGTCGTCGGCGCGCACCAGCACGGCCTCGGGAAACTTGAACGGTTCCTTGGCGAGCTGGTAGATCTTCGCGCCCATGAGCGAGGCGAGCGAGGCATCGACCGGGGCGACGATCACCCGCGGGTCGAGCCGCAGGAACTGCAGTTCGGCGATCGGGGCGTTGAACGAGCCCCGGGTCAGCCGGCCGGTGACCTGATCGTAGTCGGTCGGAACCTCGCTCAGGGTGAACGGCGTGTCGCTCAGGTGCATGAGGGCGTAGACACGGTTGCCGTCGCTCACGAGGATGGTCTGGGCGTCCTTGTCCTTGACCGTCGGGCTGAAAAGGCCGGGTCGGCGGGCGCTGAGGCTGGTCTGCACGCGATTGGCGAGAAACTCGGAGAAAATGACGTTGGTGTTGACCGGGCGGTTGTCGCGGATCTCCTGGCTGAGCTCGCCGGACTTCTCGGCGAGCTGGCTGACCCCCTGCGTGAGCTGGGTGGTCTGTTCCTGCACCTTGGCGCGCTCGAGGCGCTCGACCTCGACCTGCTGCTTGGCCTCGGTGAGGTTCTGGGCGATGAGCTGCTTCTCCTGCTCGGCGACCCGCACGGCGACGTTCAGGTTCTCGATGCGCTGCCGGGCCTCGGCGTTCTGGCGCTCCATGCGGGCGAGCTCGGCCTGCTGGCGTTCGGCCTCGGCACGGCGCTCTTCCAGCTCGCGCTGGAGCTTGGCCAGCTGCTCCTTCGAGAGGAAGGCGTCCTGCGAGGCGGCGCTGTAACGTTTCTCCAGCTCGCGGGCGCTGTTCTGGGTGGTGGTGAGGGCGCCCTCAAGCTGGCCCTTCTGCTGCTGGAGGGCGGCGAGGTTCTTCTCGCGCTCGGTGAGCGTGCCCTGGGTGGAGGAGAGCTGGGCGGCCAGCTGCTCGCGCGAGGCCTTCTCATCCTCAAGGGAGACGCGCATGAGCTCGACCATGTCGGCGTTGATGGCCGGGGCGTTGGCGGCCGCGCGCGGAGCGGCCGTCTCCAGCTGGGTGTGCGACGGCTCGGCCTTCTCCCAGCGGGTGAGCGCCAGGAGATTGAGCAACATGAAGTCGCACATGATCAGGAGCAGGGTCTTGTTCATGGGGCGGGCTCCTCAGGCCGACGTGGATTGCTGGATCTCCAAAATGAGCTGGCGCTTGTAGGGGCGCACGTGGCGGATCTTCACCAGCGCGACGCAGACAATGCCGAAGAGATTGGAGGAATAGGCCGCGAGCAGGTTGGCGTCGATGATGCTCAGCACCTGCAGCACCAGCGCGGTGGCCGTGCCAGCGATGCCGATGTAGAGGCCGCCGTCGAAGAGGTTCTCCTCGTTCTCCATGAGCTTGAGCTTGGTCGCCGCGGGGATGGTCTGGCGGGCGACCTCGGAGATTTTCTGCAGGCAGATGACATACATGCCGATCTGGATGAGGGCAAAGACGAGAACGGAGGCGATGGTGGAGGTGTCCATGGTGGCGGATGTGGTTGAATCGGTGGCGGCCGGCGCCGTGACGGCACCGATGACGGGAACGGTCAGTTTGATTTTATAGTCGGAAAGGGGGGCGGCCTTGAGCAGGAACGGCTCGGAGAAGACAAAAAAGATGAACGTCAGGATGGCCGCGATGAGCCCGCTGCCCATCCGCGGAAAAGCGGCGCGCAGGCTCTTTTCGACCGAGAAAAACAGGCGCCGATCAACCGCGCGCAGGAGGAGAAAGACGCCGGCGAGGAAGGCCGCATACTTCGCCAGCAGCGCCAGCTCGGGATGCCGCAGGGCGAAGGCCGCGCCCAATTCAAATTCCGATCCCACCCCCGGGGTGACCGGCACCTGGCGCAGGACCAGCTGCTTCACCGCACCTTCCCCATGGGAAAGCGCCAGCTGCAGGTGCCCGGCGCCGGGCTGGCCGTAGGCGATGAGATAGTTGGCCACGCCGTCGGCCGACTTGGTCATCAACGCCGCCGCATAGATGACCGGCAGGTGCTCGGGCGCGACGCGGGTCAGATGGGCAAACTGCCCGACCGTGCCGAGGTTGCCCGCCGTGCGCAGCAGTTCCGAGAGCTGCACCCAGTTGAGGCGTTTGCCGAGGGTCAGGATATCCAGGTAGAAATCCTCCAACTCACCCATGTGTCCGCTGGACACCGCCGACTCGGCCAGAGCGCGCACTTCGCGCTGGAGCCCGGCGGAGAGATGTTCCGTCTGCCAGAGGTAGGCGGAAAGCAGGATCACGGCATCCAGCGGCTGGCCGCCCGGCCGGCTGGCCGGCACAAAACGCTGGGTCGAGGTGAGGGCTCCGGTCTTGAGCAGGGTCTGCACACCCGGCAGCCGGGAAACCGAGAGATAGCGGCGCAGATTTTCGCGCGCCTGCTGGGTCACCATGAAGTTGAGGACGGGCTTGGAATCGACCGGGGAGGCGGCATTGCGGCTGGCCAGCAGCGGCTCGAGGGCGACATCCCACCCGCCCCAGGGCATGAGGTCGCGGTGGTTCTTGGCGTAAGCGTCGTAAACGACCCCGAAGGCACCGGCGGCAGGATCGCCGACCTTGCGGGCGGCTTCCAGCACGAGGGCTGCCGGACCGGGTTTGTCCAGCTCCAGCAGGTCGCGGCCGAAACCGGCGACCGTGGGCGTATCGCGCCCCGCTTCGCGGAGCAAAGCCGTGTTGAGGGACTTCACGTTCACCGGCAAGAGCCAGGCGACCAGGAGCAGGCCGAGGCCCAACCCAAGCCACAGCTGCCAGAGGGCGGACCGGTCGCCGGAAGTGGACGTGGACATGGATTGAGGCATAACAGTTAGGCCATCGGAAACAAATTTATTTGCCGCCCCCTGACGGGGGCAAATACCCTGCGCATCTCATCCTGACCCATGGTACTGCCAATTGTTCACTTCAACAGCCCGATCCTGCGCAAAAAAGGCGTCAATGTGACGGCGTTCGATGCGGCCCTGGCGCGGCTGGCTTCGGACATGACCGACACCATGCACGACGCCGCCGGCATCGGCCTCGCCGCCCAGCAGATCGGCCACGCCATCCAGCTCTGCGTCGTGGATCTGCGGCAGACGGAGATTGAGTTCGACTGGAAGTACGATGGGACGCGCCCTCCACTGGAACTCTTCATGCCCCTGGCCATCGTCAACCCGGTCCTGGTGGTGGTGCCCGAACCGACCAGCTCGTATGAGGAAGGCTGCCTCTCCTTTCCTGAAATCCGTGGCGATGTGGTCCGCCCCGACCAGGTCTCGGTTAAATTCAAGGACCTGAAGGGCGTGCCCCACACCCTGGTGTGCACCGGCCTGCTCTCGCGCTGCGTGCAACACGAGGTGGATCACCTCAATGGCATCCTTTTCATCGACCACATGGACAAATCCACGCTGGCCGCCATCGACCCGGAGCTGAAGGCCCTGAAGAAGCAGACCCGCGAGACCGCCAGGAAAAAATGAGCTCGCCCCACCCCCGCTCCATCGCCACCCGCACCGGCGATGATGGCACGACCAGCCTGCTCTATGGCCAGCGGGTGCCGAAGGACCATCCCCAGATCGAGGCGGTGGGCGCCCTCGACGAGTTGAACGCCGCGATCGGACTGGCGCGGGCCAGCCGGCCGCCCGGCCGCGACGCCGTTGCACTCGAGCTGATCCAGCAGGACCTCGTCGCACTGATGGGCGAGGTCGCCTGTGCCGAGAGCGACACCGTGCGCCATGCCGCCTCACAGTTTGCCCGGATCGGCGACGCCGCGCTCGCGCGGGTGGACGCCGCCGTCGCGGCCATCGAGGCGCGCCAGCCCAAGTTTGATGGTTGGGCCACGCCCGGCGCCAATCCCCCGGCTGCAGCCCTTGATCTCGCCCGCACGGCTGCCCGGCGCGCTGAGCGCCGGTTGGTTGGGCTCGCGACCCACGGCCGCATCCTGCGCCCGCTGCTCCTGCAATTCCTCAACCGGGTGTCCGACCTGCTCTGGCTCATGGCCCGCGAGGCGGAACCTAGCTAGACAGAATGAACAGAATTATCTGAATGACTATGCGGAGATCTTTGGGGATATATCCTGTGTATTTTGTTAATTCTGTCTAACGATTCCCCCATGCGCACCGCCGCCATCATTCTGATCGCTCTCGCCCTGGTCTACCGGGTCTTGCCGACGATGGACATGGCCTGGTCGAATTTTCCTCCCTTGATGGCGGTCGCCTTCTGCGGCTCGGTTTACTTTCGCGACCGCCGGCTCTGGCTGCTGCCTTTTGCCGGACTGTGCCTGACCGACCTCTATATCAACTGGTTCTATGCCCGCGAATACGGCTACCACATGGAACTCGGCGGTTACCTCGCCCGGGCGGCGTGCTTCGCGCTCGCCCTCGGCCTTGGTGCCTGGGTGTCGCGGCGGAAGTCATGGCTCTGGCTCCTCAATGGTTCGCTGCTCGGCGCCCTGCTCTTCTACCTCGTGACCAATACGCAGTCGTGGTTCGGCGACGCCTTCTACGCCAAGACCCTCGCCGGCTGGTGGCAGGCGATGACCGTGGGCCACCCGGAGTATCCGCCAACGATCTTTTTCTTCCGCAACACGCTTTTCGGCGACCTGATGTTCACCGGATTATTCGCCGGCGTCATGGAATGGATGGCCAAACGGGCCGAAGCGCCGAGCCTGCTCGACGAGGAGGAAACGGAAACCGAGGGCGAGGAGAAGCCCGTCGAGGCTGAAGCGAAGAAGTGA
>JANMTJ010000268.1:0-7299 GCA_031390295.1 Oleiharenicola sp. | reverse complement strand
CCGCAACAACGCGGGCGGCCACAGCAACCACGCCTTTTTCTGGACGATCATGGGCCCGGGCAAGGGCGGCGCCCCCAAGGGCAAACTCGCCGCGGCCATCGAGGCCGAGCTCGGCGGGTTCGCCAAGTTCAAGGAAGACTTCGCCAAGGCCGGCGCCACGCGCTTCGGCTCCGGCTGGGCCTGGCTCGTCGTCAACGGCGGCAAGCTCTCGGTCGGGTCGACCGCCAACCAGGACAGCCCGCTGATGGGCAAGGCCGTCGCCGGCATCGAGGGCAAGCCCGTCATCGGCCTCGATGTCTGGGAGCACGCCTACTACCTCAACTACCAGAACCGCCGGCCCGACTACATCGCCGCCTTCTGGAACGTGGTGGACTGGGACGCCGCCGAGGCGAACTACCAGGCCGCACTGAAGTAAGTCTCTCCTGCCCTCCTCGAGCCGCGCTGCATGGCGCGGCTTTTTCATTTTGCAGGAGCCTGCTTGAAATGTGGGAGGGACTTTACGTCCCGACACGATCCAGGCAACGGTCACGCAACGTCGGTGCATAAAGCCCCTCCCACACCCAAGTCATCCGGTATTCCGAGTTTGGAGACACGTCTGCAGTGACCGCAAAAAAACCGCCCGGCCTTGCGGTCGGGCGGTTGAAGTGAACGACGGGCAGCAACCGGGTGATTACTTCGTCGGAACGGTCTGGATCGTCTTCAGGATCCGGCCAGCCACGAGATACGGGTCGGCGGCGGAGTTCGGACGGCGATCCTCCAGATAGCCCTTGTAGCCGCTGCTGATGAAGCTGTGCGGGACGCGGACCGAGGCACCGCGGTCGGCGATACCGTAGCTGAACTTGTCGATGGACTGCGTCTCGTGCAGGCCGGTAAGGCGGAGATGATTCTCCGGGCCATACACGGCGATGTGCTCGTTGCAGTTTTTGCTGAAGGCATCCATAAGCTTTTCGAAGTATTCCTTGCCCCCGACTTCGCGCATGTGCTTGGTCGAGAAGTTGGCGTGCATACCCGAACCGTTCCAATCGAGCGGCTGGTTGAAAGGCGCGAGGATCGGCTTGCAGCGCCATTCAATGTCGATGCCGTAGCACTCACAAACGCGGGTGAGGATGTAGCGGGCAACCCACATCTGATCGGCTGCGGCCTTGGAGCCTTTGCCGAAAATTTGGAACTCCCACTGGCCTTTGGCGACCTCGGCGTTGATGCCCTCCAAGTTGATGCCGGCATCAAGACAGATATCGATGTGCTTCTCGACGATCTCGCGGGCCACGGAGCCGACGTTTTTGTAACCGACACCGGTGTAGTAAGGACCCTGCGGGGCCGGGAAACCATCGGCGGGGAAGCCGAGCGGACGACCGTCCTTATACATGAAATATTCCTGTTCGAAACCGAACCAAGTGTCCGGGTCATCTGGGATCGTCGCCCGTGAATTCGACGGGCTGGCCACGCCGGTATGCTGGTAGGTTTCGCACATCACCAACACGCCGTTCTTGCGCGTGGAATCAGGGAAGACGGCGACGGGTTTGAGCACGATGTCCGAGCTCTTGCCCTCCGCCTGCTGCGTCGAACTGCCGTCGAAGCCCCAGACGGGCAGGTCGACGAGCTTCGGGAAGCTGGCGAATTCCTTGATTTGGGTCTTGCTGCGCAGGCTTGCCAGGGGCGTGTAGCCGTCGAGCCAGATGTATTCCAGTTTGTATTTGGCCATGTTGGATTGAGTTGGGTTTGGGGTTGGGCGCCGTGCGCGAGGGCGCAGAGACGATATACCCACCACTAAAAAGCACCTAATGTGCCAGAGGGAAGCGGATTCTTGAATTATGCCAAAGCCGCGTCCCGGTACGGGCCACTCCCCCCTTGCCTCCACTGCCACTCAGGTAAATCCTAGGTGTTCACCATCATGCATGAGATTAAGGACACCAAGCGCGCCTTGGTCCGCATCGGCTACGACGGTCGGGTCTATAAGACCTTCCGGGGACATCAGGCCTATGCCCGCTTTGCCAATGAAGTGGCTGTGCTTCGGTACCTGGAGTCCCGCAACTGCGATTTCGTGCCCAAGCTCATAGAAGTGGACGAAGCCGGTCTGAAGATGGTGACCAGCAACTGTGGATCGCGGGTTGACCAGATCAGTCCCGAACGCCTCAAGGAGCTTTTTGCCGAGCTGGAAACCTACGGTGTCCGCCATGACGACCCGGAGATCCGCAACCTCACCTACCGCCAGTCCGACGGCCGCTTCTGTATCATTGATTTCGAGTTCGCCGAGTTGCTCGACGCCAAGGCGCACCCGCTCCAGCCGGACCTGTCCTGGTCCGGCCTCACCCATCGCGGCCACGTGCGCGCCAACAACGAGGACACGTTTCTCGCCCTCAACTTCGACGGTCACGAGGTCCACTATCTCGGCAAAAACGGCGAGGCCTCATGGGCCCGGACCGATTTTGTCTTCGCCGTCAGCGACGGGATGGGCGGCGCCAAGTCAGGGGAATTCGCCAGCCGCATCACGATCGACAAGATCACCAAGCTCATGCCCCGCGGTTATCGCCCGGCCGTACCCGGCCCGACCAGCCAGTATGACCTCACGCTCGACGAGCTTTTCCGGGCAATTCATTACGACCTGCTCAAGCTGGGCGAATCCTACGATGAGTGCCGGGGCATGGGCACCACCCTCAGCCTCTGCTGGATCACGCCTGGCTGGCTTTACTTCGGCCATCTCGGCGATAGCCGCATTTATCACCTGCCGGCCGGCGGCGGCATCCAACAGCTCACGCATGATCATACCCATGTCGGCTGGCTGCGGCGAAACGGCCGGATCACCGAGCGCGAAGCCCGCGACCACGCCGGACGCAATGCCCTTAATCAGGCCCTCGGCGCCGAGCACCAGATCATCTCGCCCCAATTCGGTGCCCTCCCCTGTGTCCCGGGCGACCGTTTCCTCATCTGCTCCGATGGTCTCAACGACGGCCTGTGGGACCGGCAAATCGACGAGTATATCCGCACGCCCGGGCCAACGCCGGCGGCCCAGCGGCTCATCAACGCCGCCCTCGAGCGCTCCGGCCGGGACAACATCACCGCCCTGGTCATCGAGGCGCTCGGCCCATGACCACGCTTTTCCTCTACGGCACGCTCAAGCGCGGTGGCGCCAACCACCTCTTCCTCGCCAAGCAAAGGTTTCACGGCCTCGCCCGCACGGTGCCGGGTTTCACGCTCTATTCGCTGGGCGAATATCCCGGCATGGTGCGCGCCCCGGGCGACACCGCGGGGGTCACCGGCGAACTGTGGGAGGTGGACGATGGCTGCCTCGCGGAATTGGACCGTCTCGAAGACCTGGATGAAGGTCTCTACGAGCGGATTGATGTACTGCTCGCGCCCAACCCCCTCGCCGGTTCCGCACAAACCTACCTTTATCTGCATCCGCACCACGGTCTAGCCCCCATTGGCTCGGAATGGCCGGTTGGTCCGATCACTTGAGCGCCGCTTGCGGGATGCGTTTCACCGTGATGAATTTCGCCCGGAACAGCTCCTCCATCAGGTCCCGGGTCGGCATCGGGATGCGTTTCACCAGGTCCTCCATCGGCGGCAGGCTGCCCTGACTTTCCTCGGTGTTCGCCGGCTGAACCGGCACGGCGGCAACCGTTCCCAGCTCCTGTTCTTGGGCGAGAAAGGCTGCTTCCTCTTCCGTTGATGGTCCGACGGTCACGTCACCGGTCACGATACTGGCTGGTGCTTCCTCCTCGGCTGTCTTCTGTCCGCTGTCCCCTGACTGCTGCTGCTCAGCCGCCGGCGTCAGCCGTTTTTTTTTGAGCTGTCGTCTGGCAGGCCCTCGGCCAAGGTGGCAAGCTCCTTGATCAGGCTGTCGATCGCCCGGGCGCGACTGGCCTCGACGGCCTTGAGCAGCGCCACCTCGAAATTCACCTTCTCGGAGAGGCCGTGCTTCACGCCGTTCTCGCCCTCGCGCAGACCGTCGAGCAGGCGGGTGAGCTGTTCCGTGGTCATCGGGGTGCCAAGCGCCTCGCTGCTGCCACCCTTCGCGATCGAATCGAGCAGTGTGCCGCGACAGTAAGTCTGCAGGTCGACGAGGAGGCGGTAAAGGTCGCGACCGTTCTCGTCGCAATCATCGACAATCGCTACGATCTTCCGGTGGTCGCCGGCCGCCAGGGCGGACGCGAGCTCGGCGATCTTGGCGGCGGAGACCAGGCCGTAGACATCGAGTACATCGGCCTCGCCGACGTCGGTGCCGCAAAAGGAAATCATCTGGTCGAAGATGGACTGGGCGTCGCGCATGCCACCATCGGCCATGCGGGCGATGCTGCCCAGGGCCGCGTCGCTCACTTTGATCTTCTCGCTCGCGGCGATCTTTTTCAGCCGCTGGACAATGAGCTCGGTGGGGATCGGCTTCAGGTCAAAACGCTGGCAGCGCGAGATCACCGTCGCCGGCATCTTCTGCGGATCCGTGGTGGCGAAGATGAACTTCACGTGCGCGGGCGGCTCCTCGAGCGTCTTCAGGAGCGCGTTGAACGAGCCGGCCGAGAGCATGTGCACCTCGTCGATGATATAGACCTTGAAGCGGCCCTGCGCCGGGGCGTACGCGACCGTGTCGATGATGAACTCGCGGATCTTGTCCACCTGCGTGTTCGAAGCGGCGTCGAACTCGATCACATCGAGGCAACGGCCCTCGGCGATGGAGACGGCAATGGGATCGTTGACGTCAAAGTCGGCCTTGGGGCCGCCGCTGGCGTTGAGCGCCTTGGCAAAGATGCGCGCCATGCTGGTCTTGCCCGTGCCGCGCGGACCGACCAGCAGGTAGGCGTGGGCGATGCGGTTGCGGGCGATGGCGTTCTTCAGCGTCCGCACCACATGATCCTGCCCGACGACATCATCGAAGGTCTGGGGGCGCCACTTGCGGGCGATGACTTGGTAGGCGGTGGACATGAAGGACGAAATGACTGAAAGGCTGAAGGGCTGAAAAATCCAGCCCGCGTTTCGATTTCTTTCAGCCCTTCAGTTGTTCAGTCCTTCAGTTTTTCAAAGTAGTGGCCAGGCAATCCACGGCACTGGAAGGACGTCGTCACCGTTGCTGCCTTCCGGCCCTGGCGGGGTTCACGCGCCTGCTCATGCATGGCGCCTGGCCGAGGCGGACCGTAGGCTGCACCCCTGCCCTTTCAACCAAAATAAAACGGGCGCCGGAATCGGCGCCCGTGGGGCTGAAAACGGACTATTTGCCGGCCTCGTGAGGCGGGCTCTGCGGCGAGGGTGTCCGCTCGCCCTCGGGTCGCCCCTCCTCGTTGCGGGGACGGTTGGATTTGCCGGGCGTGAGCTTCTTGGCCCGCTCGCGCATCTGCCGGTTGAGTTCCTCGAATTTCACCCGCTGCTCCGGGGTCAGCTTCTCACTGATCTCCCGCTGCATGGCTTCGACCACGCTTCTGGTCTCCGCCACGGACTGGCTGCGCAGCCGGTTGAGCTGTTCCATGTTGCGCCGGATGATCGGCCGGACCTGCTCCGTCTGCTCGGGCGTTAGGCTGAGCCGCTCCGACAGTTTCTTGAGATGCTTCGGCGCCCACTCCTCCGGCACGGGGCGGTGGGTAAATTTCTCCCGGCAGGCCCGCAGCGTCACCAACCCACCCGTCACGCCCCCGGCCGCAAATATACCGATCAGCACCAGGATGACTTTCCAGGGTTTGTTCATTCAGGAGATATCCAGCATTTCCACGATCGTGTCGACGGTGCCGGTGGTATAGATGTCTGACTGATCAGACTCCAGAATCGAGAAGTTGTAGGCCCCCGCCGCCACGCTGCAGGCGGCCGCGACGAGGAGCCCGCGCAGGGCGAACCGCTCCAGGGTGAACCACGGACCGGCCGTCGTTGTCGCCGCGGCCTGGGCGGTCACGCGCGTGGCGAAACCGGGGGGGACGGCGGTGTCCCGGTCGGCGGGGGCCTGCCGGGCCAGCGCGGTGAGTCGCTGCCATTGATGGTCGAATTGGTTCATGATTTCTCCTGCTGTTGTAGCTCCTGAAACATTTTTTGCAATTTCCGTCGCGCCCGGAAGGCCCGCACCTTGACGAGGGTCTGGTTCCAGCCGGTCAATGCGCTGATCTCAACCAGGGTCTTCTGCTCCAGATCCAGCAGCTGGATGACCAGGCGGTCGTCCGGCTTGAGCTGGCCGAGCAGCCTTTGCACCAATTCGCGGGCCGCCAGGGCATCGCCCGGAATCGCTTCCCGGTCATCGCTCAACACGTGGTCGAGCATCTCGGCCTGCTCTTCGGGCAGGTCGGCCCAACGGAACTCCGGCCGGCGCTTCTGGGCCCGCAGCTGGTCAATGCAGGTCGTGACCGCGATCCGGGAGACCCAGTGCGGAAACGGCACGTTGCCCTGGTATTGTTCGAGGCGGGTGAACATTTTCAGAAAGATGTCCTGGGCGAGGTCTTCCTCGGCGACACGCCGGGGAAGGTGGGAGCGCACGATCCGGATGACCTGGGGATAAAGTTCGGTGACCAGCTGCCGGGACGCGGCTTGGTCGCGCTCGCGCACGCGTTCGAGGCATCGGGCGAAATCGAAAACTTCATCAACCATGGGATGTGACTGGCAGGTGGCACATGATTGAAGACGACAGCAGGAGTCGCGGAGTTACCGGCCGGTAAGGAACCTTCAGGAGCGGTCCACCTTGTAAAAAAGCCACAACCCAAGACCCTGAAACACGATGTTGGGCAGCCAAACAATGAGGTCAGGCCGCAGCGCCGGGTAGTTGTCGAGCCAGCCCACCACGATGCTCGCGAAATAATAGCCCAGGGCCAGCAGCAGCCCAATCCCCAGGTTGGCGGAGGTCTCCTTGCGCGACACCTTGATGCCGAGGGGAATCGCCACCAGGGCAAACGACAGCACGGAGAACGCTGTGGCGAATTTTTCCTGAATGGTGATCTGCACCCGCATGAGTTGCTTCGCCCGCTCGGCGGCGGGCACGGCCGCATCGGGCCGGGTCAGCCGGTTCCACTCGGTCATGAGCTGGGAAAAGGTGAACCACTTCAGCTTTTTCTGCACGATCCGTTCGCCGGTGATCCGGTTCAACGGCAGGTCGAAGGTAGCCCGTTCCCAGGAGGCGGCCCCGTGGGCTTCCCGGAAATTTTCCGGGTCCTTGGCCTCCCGCACTTCTGCCTGAGCGTGCTCCAGGGTCAGCACGAGCTTGTTGTTCGCCCCGTCGAAATTCAACCGGCCGGAATCGGCCCGGGCAAAGCGCTTCACCCGGTTCTGGCCGTCCAGTTCCCACAGCCAGAAATCCTTCAGCTGGGTGTCGTTCTTCTGCCCCACGTAAAGGACCAC
>JANMTJ010000254.1:0-1629 GCA_031390295.1 Oleiharenicola sp. | reverse complement strand
GCCACCGGCATGCTGGCCGGCGGTATCTGCGCCCTGGTTGCCGTCGCCCTCACCAACGTCAGCACGCTGGCCCTCGACCCCGGCGAGATGGGCCGGATCTTCGCAGTGTTCAAGCCACTGAACGCCTTCTGGGCGCAGCATCCGCTGCTCCGCATCCTGTGCGAGCAGCCGGCTATCTGGACCGTGGCGCTGGCCATCGGCCTGATGATCGTGGTCTCCAAAGCCACCGCGTCGCAGGTGCCCGGGGATATCCGGATGAAGATGCTCGTGCTGCACGCGCCCGAAAATCTCGGTCTCAAGCAGGAGTACATCCAAGAACACACCGCCGGGGCCGGACACTGAGGTCATGCCCGCCACCGCTCCATCCCGGCGGCCTTCCCTTTCATGAGTGCCGCCCCGGCGGTCGAATCCCCCTCCCGCAGGCCGCCGCCCCGCTCGTTTGGCGGGGTGGTGCGACAGCTCGGTCCCGGCCTCATCATCAGCGCGGTGATCGTCGGCTCGGGTGAACTGATCGTCACCCCCAAGCTCGGTGCCGAGGAGGGGTTTAAACTGCTCTGGTTCATCGTACTGGGCTGCCTGCTGAAGGTGTTCGTTCAGATCGAGCTTGGCCGCCATGCGGTCCTGCGCGGGCAAACGACCCTGGCGTCGCTGAACACGCTGCCCGGGCCGCGGTTGATGGTGTCGTGGGTGCTCTGGCTCTGGCTGGCCATGTATGTGTCACTGGTTTTCCAAGTGGCGGGCATGGTGGGCGGGGTGGCGCGGGTCTTTGCCCTCGGCGGCATGACCCTGTCGATCAACTGGCTCGCCGTGGTGATCGGTGCCGCCACCGCGGTGCTGCTCGTGATCGGCCGTTACCGCCTGGTGGAAACCCTTTCGACGGTGTTTGTCGCCCTGTTCACGGCGGCCACCTTGGTGGCCGTGGTGCTGATGCAGCGGACCGAGTACGCCGTGACCGGCGTCCAACTGGCCTCTGGATTCACCTTCGGGCTGCCCGACCGGCTGGTGACGGCGTTCGCGGCCTTTGGCATCATCGGGGTGGGGGCATCGGAGCTGATTTATTACCCCTACTGGTGCCTGGAGAAGGGTTACGCGCTGAATGTCGGCCCCGACGACGGTTCGCCGGAATGGCGGGAAAACGCCCGGGGTTGGCTGAAGATCATGCGCGTGGACGCGTGGGTATCCTTCGGGCTCTACACCAGCACCACGCTGGCGTTCTACCTGCTCGGGGCGGCCATCCTGCACGCGAAGCAGGTGCAGGTCGAAAACTCCCGGATGATCGAGACGCTGTCGCTGATGTATCGCGAGGTCTTCGGCGAGTGGAGCCTGTGGATGTTTTTAGTGGGCGCCTTTGCCGTGCTCTACTCGACGATCTTTGGCGCGACAGCCTCAAATGCCCGCCTGGCGGTGGACGCGCTCGGGCTGTGGGGCGTGAAGCGCTACCGCGACGGCGCGGAGCGGCTGCGCTGGCTGAAGTATGCTTGTGTGGCGCTGCCGGTGGCGTTCACCACCGTGTTTATTCTGGTCGGCGCCCCGGTCAGCCTCGTCTTCATCGGGGCGGTGGGGCAGGGCCTGATGCTGCCGTTCCTGGCGGGGGCGGCCGTGTATTACCATTACACCAACCCGCATCAT
>JANMTJ010000244.1:0-1928 GCA_031390295.1 Oleiharenicola sp. | reverse complement strand
TCCACCCAGCCGATGACGCGCAGCCGGTCCGGGTTGGCAGCGGGGGCGATGTTCATCGAGCGGCTGTCGAAGAATCTATTTTGCTCTGTTTTTGATAGCGGCTTGTGACCACTGGACGCTGGCGGGAGCCCAAAAAGGCTTGCAAGCCAGGCGATTTATCGCATCACCAGCCCGCCATCGACAAAAAGCGTCTGCCCGGTCATAAAGCCGCTCCATTCGGACGCGAGGAACAGCACCGGCCCGGCCACGTCGTCGGGTGTGGCGATGCGGCGCAGCGGGGTCTGGGCGGTCAGCAGGTCGCGAACTTCCTCTTTGGTCTGCCGGCTGGCGGCGGTCGGGTAGACCAGGCCGGGCGCCACGCAGTTGACGCGTATGCCCAGCGGCCCGAGTTCGGCCGCGAGGTTGCGGCTGAAGCCGACCAGCGCCGACTTGGCGGTGCTGTAGTCGTGGTAAGGCACGCTGGGACGCTCGACCAAATCACTCGCGAGGTTGACGATGGCGCCCTGGCTGCGCTGCTTGAAATGCGGCAACACGGCCTGGCAGACGTTGAAGGTGGCGCGCACCGCGCCGTCGATCTGGCGCTGGTAGTCGGCCCAGTCCAGCTCCCAGAACATCTTGCGCTGCTCCGGATCGAAACTGTAGGAAGCAAAGGCGTTGTTGACCAGCACGTCGATGCGCCCCATCTCGGCCAGCACTTGCGCGACCATGGCCGTCACCGCAGGCTGCGAACTGACATCGGCCTGCAGCGCCCAGCCGTCGCCGCCCAGCGCCTTGCATTCGGCTGCGACGACTTCGGCCGAAGCGGCATCCTGCAGGTAGTTGATGACCACCGATGCGCCCTCGCGCGCGAAGCCACGCGCGATGGCCGCGCCTATGCCTCGCCCGGCGCCGGTGACCAGCACCACCTTGCCCTTGAACTTCATGGTGTCTCCTTCCCTCTTCCTATCTTCTTACTTTGCCGGCAGCAGGTCCTGCATGACCACGTCCGCGGCCTTGATCTCGCGCTGGATGATGCCGAGTTTTTTGTAGCTGTCGGCGGCTTTCTGGAACATCGCCATGTCGAGCGCGCCCAGGCCACGCGCCTGCGTGACGGCCGACACGCTGGAGGCATTGCGCAAATTGATGATCTCGCGGTTCACCGCCGGGTTCTTGCCATCGATGGCGCGTTTGACGGCCAGTGCAGCGGCTTCGTCCGGGTTGGCGATCATCCAGGCCATGCTGTCGCGGTAGCCGGCGAGGAAACGCTTGAGCACGTCCTTCTTCGTCTGGTAGGTGGCTTCGGTGACCACAAAGATGTCGCTGGAAATATTCAGGTGCTCACGCACCGCCATCACGTTGACATCGGCCAGCCCTTTGGAACGTCCCACCAGCAGCCCGGTGTCGGTCGCGGCGGTCGCATCGACCTGGCCCTGCATCAGCGGCGCGAAGTTCAGCAGGCCAGTGACCACGATGGTCACGTCGGCTTCGGTGAGCCCGGCCTGCTGCAGCAACACCAGCAGGTTTTGCCGGGTGCCGCTGGACAGGCTGTAAACGCCGATCTTCTTGCCCTTGAGGTCGGAGGGTTTGGTGATGCCACTCGACTTGAGCGCGACCACGTTGAAAACATTCTGCGGATAGATGTCGTAAATCGCGCGCAGCTTTTCACCCTTGTCGAGTGCGGCGAAGAAGGAACCCGGGTCAGTAAATGCCACCGTGGCCTGGCCGGTCAACATGTTGCGGATCGCGTCACCACCACCGGCGCCCGGCACATAACCGAGCTCGATGCCGCGCGCCTTGAAGAAGCCCTTGTCTTCCTCGACCAGCAGATTCGTGATCTCGGTAATCGTCTGACTCCAGCCGGCGACCACCACCTTGTCCGCGGCATGCGTCAGGCCGCAGCCCAGCAACAAGGTCGCAGCAAGCGTACGAAGAAGAGAGGTGAAGTGTTC
>JANMTJ010000200.1:0-3739 GCA_031390295.1 Oleiharenicola sp. | reverse complement strand
ACGATGCGGACGTCCTTGTTGGTGCAGAGTCCCTTCGCCCGGTTGATGTTGCCGGTGTAGAGATCGCAGATGACCGCCACCTCGGTGCCGGGGACCGCCTGCACCGCCTGCAGCAAACGATGACCCTGGGTGCCGACGCCGATGCAGGCGACCCGGATCTTGCTGTTGGCCCCCCGCTCACTCACCGCGGCCGGGGCCCGGTTGACCGCGAGCGCGATGCCGGCACTGGCCAGTGCGCTGTTTTTTAGAAAAGTGCGGCGGTCCATCGATGGCTTGGTATTCATGAGCTGTCCTTGTGGGGGTAAGGGGTTGCGCTTTGCGTTCTGTTCAATTCAAGCGGCGGCACCAACCCGGGTCAACGGAGAACCCGGCCGGCACCTCACTGGTGGGAAACCTTATGCGGTCCGACCCGGCGCCTACTAGCGCGGCTTTGCCTTTTGCGCCGGAGTCGTTTACTGGTCGCTCATGCCGTCCCCTGCGATCTGCCGCCCCATCCGTCTCGGTTCCAAGGCGCTCTGCGCCGCTCTCCTGCTGCTGGTCGGTCCGTTGGCCGCGCAAACCGCCTTTCAAAAGGCCGCCAAGCAATTTCTGCACAAGGACGTGGATGTCATATCCGTCACCGATGTGACGGAAGCCGGCCGGGCCTACGCCCCTGCCACGCCCGCCAAGCCCGTCTACTACAAGATGGTTTATTTCGGCTACACCCTGTTCGGGGGCACGCGCATCTGGGCCGGTGAATCGATTCCGTCGAACAAGGATGTGATGCTCTGGATGATGAAAGCCATGGAGACCCAGGGCTACCTGCTGGCGGATGCGGCGCATCCCCCGGAGCAGCTGTTCATCTTCTCGTGGGGCATGATGGAGGGCGGCAAGGGCCGCCCCGCCCTTGGTTTCCTTGGCGGCAACAAGCTCAACCTCATGTGGGAGCAGGTGCAATACGGCGGGTTTGTCGACCAGCGCGTCCTGTTGCGCGGCCTCATCCGCACCGGCGTCGCCGGGAAGGTCTGGGACATCGCCGAAAGCGACCTCTTCCTCGGGGCGGTGCGCTCCTTCACCCTCGACGCCCTCGACAGCCCCGACCCGAAATTGCTCTGGGAAACCCGCTTTGCCTGCCCGGCCACCGGTCTCGCCATGGACAAGGCCATGCCTCTGCTGGTCTCCGCGGCGGCCATGAATCTGGGCCGCGAGACGGCGAAGCCCGTGTCCTTCAACGCCACCGAGGCGTTCGGCGGTCAGGTGACCTTTGGCGAAATCAAGTATCTCGGCGAGAGCGACAATCTCATCATCCCGAAGGCGGAGCCGGAAAAGCCCGCCGGTGAGCCAGCACTGAAGTAACGCTCGTCAGGCCTCGGCGCGCTTCCGGGCGTCGGTCTCGATCAATGCCTTGAGGACATCGAGCGTGGCCTTGGTCTTGGCCTTGGCTCCCGGCAGATCCGCGGCGGACTTCACCGGCTCCGACGCGAAGAGGTAGAACTTCATCTTCGGCTCGGTGCCGCTGCCGCGCGCGGCGAACGAGTAGCCGTTGGCCAGCGTGACGAGGTAAAGATCCTGCGCGGGAATGAGCTCGTTGTCCGCATCGAAGAATTTCTCCCGGCCGAAATCCTGGAAGCGCGTCACCTTGGTCCCGCCAAACGCGACCGGCGGACTCGTGCGATAGGTGTCGAGGATGCGCTTGATCTTGGCCGCCCCCGTGGCGCCCTCATAGTAAATGTTGATCACGCCCTCGAGAAAGAACCCGTAGCGCAGGTAGATCTCATCGAGATACTCCGACACGGTCAGACCGCGCGACTTCACCCAGGCGCAGACCTCGGCGAACATGAGGCAGGCCGAATTGCCGTCCTTGTCCCGCACCGAGTCGTTGGGCAGGTAGCCGTAGCTCTCCTCGTTGCCGAAGAGATAGAAACAACTGTGCTGCTGCAACAGTGCGGCCCGCTCGCGGAACGGCGTCGCATCGTAGTTGAAGCCCGGGCCCATCGCGGCCGTCAGCTTGTCCTCGTAGCCGCGCATCTTGGCCGCGATCCACTTGAAGCCGGTGAGGGTGTTGATGACCTTGACCCCGTGGCCGCGGCCGATCGCGTCCTGCAGCGGCGTGGTGACGAAGGTCTTGATCAGGCAGGCGCGTTGCGTGCCGTCCGGCGGAATCCAGCCCAGTTCCTTGTATTTGCCGATCCGGTAGTCCGCGAGCAGCGCGCCGACCTGGTTGCCGGTGAGCAGTTCCATTTTGCCCGCCTTGTTCCGGACCGCGACGCCCATCCGGTCGCTGTCGGGATCGGTTGCCATCACCACATCGATTTTTTCCTTCTCGGCCAGAGCCACGCCCAGCGTCAGGGCCTCGGCATTCTCCGGGTTGGGCGACTTGACGGTCGGAAACCGCGCATCGAAGGCCGCCTGGGACGGCACCGTGGTGACATGCACGCCGGCCTGGATGAGGGCCGGCATGGTCGAGACCCCGCCGACGCCATGGATGTTGGTATAGACCACCTTCAGGCCGGATTTGCGCAGCAGTTCCTGGTCGATCACGGCCTGCGCCGCCACCGCCAGGTAATCATCGTCCGCCTCGCGATCCAGGGTGGTGACCATGGAAATATCCTTGGCGAGATGTAGCTTCACCTCGGCGAGCGTGACCCGGTCCACCTCGCCGATGATGCCCTTGTCGTGCGGCGGGGTGACCTGTGCGCCATCCACAAAGTAGGCCTTGAAGCCGTTGTCGTGCGGTGGATTGTGGCTCGCGGTGATGACCACCCCGGTGTGCGCCGAGAAATGCCGTACCGAGAAACTGAGCTGGGGTGTCGAGCGGGGGCCGTCGAAGATCAGCGCTTCGCCGCCGAGCCGCACCCAGGTCGAGGCGGCCAGCTCGCAGAAATGACGGGAGAAATGCCGCACATCGTGCGCGATGACGATCCGGGGTTTCGCCGCGCCCGGCTGCCCCTTGAGATACTTCGCCACGTAGCGGTGCAGGCCGATGACGGCCCGGACCAGGGTGAAGTCATTCATCAGGTTGCTGCCGACGTTGGCATGGACGGGCGAGCCGCTCGCGCTGAGCGTGCCGGTCTCCGGCGCCGCCGCCTTCACGCCGATGGTGCGACCGCGCATGCCGCCGGTGCCGAATTCGAGATAACGGTAGAACCGGTCGTTAAGTTCGCTCCATTCCCCGCGCTCCACCAGCTCGGCGAGGCTCTGCTGCGCCCAATCGGGCAGGCCGGCCTGCAGCCAGGCGCGAAGGTTCTCGGCAGCCGCCGGTAGCAGCAGGCCGTCTTTCGTGGCTTGGGTGATTTTCTCGGTAGCGGTCATGGGGAAGGGAGTAATTGATCAATGTTCACCGCTCATTGTTCAACGGTCATTTTCGGTCCTGCGGCGGCCGGTCGATGAATAATGAACATTGGAAAATGGACGGTGAAAAATCCGGCTATTCCAGGTACATCCCATCGGCGACGACGGGCTTGATGGGCAGCTGCCGCCAGCGCTCGGTGAAGGTCTCGGTGTCATAGCCGAAGAGCGGCGAGATTTCCACCGAGACTTTGGGCCGGCCGGTGGCATCGGTGTCCACGGTCGCGCCGGCGCCCTTGAGCCACCGGGCGAACTGCCGCAACTGGTCGTCGCGGCAGGATTGCGGTGAATCCACACCCTCGGTGTTCTTCACCGGGCTGAAGTCGTCGGCCCGCGCCGTCTCGATCACCACCGAGTTGCGGGCGAAGGGCAGTGCGTCGAAGACGAACATCTCGAATTTCACGCCGTTGGC
>JANMTJ010000168.1:0-10248 GCA_031390295.1 Oleiharenicola sp. | reverse complement strand
GTCGCGAGCAAGCTCGCTCCCACAAACACGATGAGAAAGTCCTAGAACTTGAAGCTGGCGCTGACCTCCAGCACGGCGGACACGATGGCGTAGGCGATCAGGCCGACGAAGGAGAACGCGAAAAGCAGGACAGTGGTGGAGATGACGCTGGTGAGGGCATGCAACCGGCGGGTGTGGCGGGAGGCGTAATTCCGGGCGATGTCGCGCAGGCAGGGCGCGAGCTTGCCGGTGCTTTCGCCCACGGCGAGACGGTCCAGCAGCAGGTCGGGGAAGAAGCCGGTCTGGGTCAATGAGCCGGAGAGGCTGGCGCCCTCCAGCACCCGGTCGGTGGCGAGGTGGAGTTCCGCCTGCAGGGTGCGGTTGGCCACGGTGCGCTCGGTGAGCCGCAGGGCCTCGGCGGTGGGAATGCCATTCTCCAGCAGCACGGCAAGGATCTGCGTAAAGTTGAGCAACGCCGTCTCGAGCACGAACTCCCGAATGAAATATGTCTTCACCAGCCAGGTGTCGGTGGTTCGGCGGCCGGGCTCGGTCTGCCGCCACCGCCAGATCCCGATCCCGGCAATGACTGCGAGGGGAAGCAGAATCACGCCATAGTGCACCATGAACTGAGCGCTGCCCACGACGATGCGGGTCGAGATCGGGAGTTTGCCGCCGAGCGAGGTCAGCAGGCCCTGCAACCGGGGCAGGAGGAAAAAGACGAAGAACAGGATGACACCGAAGGCGAGGAAACACACAAACACCGGATAAACCAACGCCGTGACGAGGCGCTGGCGCATTTCCTTCTGCTGGGTGAAGTGCTCGATCAGCCGCTGGAGAACCTCGGTGAGATTACCGGTAGCCTCGGCGGCGCGAATCAGCGAAACCGTCTGCCGATCGAAGGTTTGCGGTATTTGCTCCATGGCTTGCGACAAAGGCAGGCCGCCGCTGAGCCGCTCCCACACCGCCGCGCTGAGCAGACGGAGGTTCTTTTCCTTCAGGCGCAGGCTGAGCAGACGCACCGCCTCGCCGGCGGACAGGCCGCTGGTGGTGAGCTCCTGCAGGGCTTGGAGGAAGGGCAGGTGCTCGCGCCGGGAGAGGGTGGAGAGATCTGAGGTGGCCGTCTTGGTCCCGGCCGGGCCGGAGCGCGGGGTGGCGGCGATATCGTCGAGTTTGACCGGTTGGAGCTGGCGCGCGGCGAGCATGCGCAGGGCGTCGCGCCGGCTGGCGGCATCAAGCACGGACTCGACCAACTGGCCGGCACGATCGCGGGCGGTGTAGCGGTAGCTGGGCATCTTGAAATTTTCGATTCTGGACTATCGATTTTCGAAAAACCCGGCAGATCAGTGATCGGAGACGGTGATGACGCGCAGGACCTCGTCGAGGGTGGTGTGACCGGAGCGGACTTTCTCCCAGCCGGATTGCTGCAGGGAACGCATGCCATGCTCGCGGGCGCACCGGGCCAGGTTGCGGGTGGATTCACGGCGAATGACGAGGTCGTGCAATTCGGGGCCGGGCTCGAGAATCTCGAACAGGCCGATGCGTCCGCGAAACCCCGTCTGGCGGCAACGGTCGCAACCGACCGGTGCGGCCAGTTGCGTGACACCCTGGGCGACACTGGGGTCCAGACCGAGGATGGCCAGCGAATCGCCGAGCTGGGTCTGTATGACCGGGGTGGGCCGGGCACAGTGCTCGCAAAGGCGACGCACGAGGCGCTGGGCGATGACCAGCTCGACGGCCGAGGTGATGAGGAAGGGCTCGATGCCCATGTCGATCAAGCGGGTGATCGCGCCGGGGGCGTCGTTGGTGTGGAGGGTGGAGAAGACGAGATGGCCGGTGAGCGAGGCACGGATGGCAATGTCGGCGGTCTCGCGGTCGCGCACCTCGCCGACCATGATGACATCGGGGTCCTGCCGGAGGATGTGGCGCAGGGCACTGGCAAAGGTGAGGCCGATCTCGGGGCGAACCTGAATCTGGTTGGCGCCGGGCACCTCGTATTCGATGGGATCCTCGACCGTGACAATGCGGAGATCAGTGGAGTTGATCTCGCGGAGAAAGGCGTTGAGCGAAGTGGATTTGCCGGAGCCGGTGGGACCGGTGACCAGAATGATGCCGTGGGGAAACCCCAGGACGCGGCGGATGGTGGCCTGCTCATCAGGATTCATACCCAGCCGGTCCATGGTGTAGGCTTCGCGGCGGAGATTGAGGAGGCGCAGGCTGACGCTCTCGGCGTAGATGGTGGGGATGGTGGAGACGCGGATGTCGAGGGTGTTGCCGCCGGCCTTGAAGTTGATGCGGCCGTCCTGCGGCAGGCGTTTTTCCGAGATATTGAGCCGCGCCATGATCTTGAGGCGGGAGATGACGGCGTCCTGGTAGCGAATAAGGTTATCGGGCAGGGACACGGGCACCAACAGGCCGTCCACCCGGTAACGGATGCGGAGCTGACCCTCCTGCGGCTCGAAATGGATGTCGGTGGCCCCGTCTTCGATGGCTTGGGAGATGACATCAGTGACGAAACGGACCACGGCGGCCTCCTCGTCGACCTCGCCATCAGCGGTGGCGTTGACCGCCACTTCGGGCAGGTCGTCATCGCCCTCCAGGCTGCCCGCACCGACACCGTAGCTCTCGACGATCAACTGGCTGATGCGGTCGGCGGGGGCGAGCACCCAGTGCAGCGGGCGGGGTGTGAAGGTGGCAATCCAGTCGAGCACGATGGCATCCACCGGCCAGGTCGTGGCCAGGGTCAGGGCACCGGGTGCGGATTCAGCGGAGAGGATGGGCACGATCAGGAAATCCCGGACAAGCCGGGCGGGCAGCAGGGGCAGGGCCTCCGGGTCGGGGCGCAGATCGGTCATGACCGTCAGGCCGGTGGCGGCCCGGAGTTCCTGCAGGGCGGCAGCCTGATCAACCCCCAAGGCGGACGAGAAAGCAGCGAGCCGCTGGGCACGGGAAACTTCCGCCAAGGAGCGGAGCTGCTCGTCCTTGAGCCGCGACCGCAATGCAGCAGGCAGCACTTCCAGGTCGGTCGTCATCGCGATCACTTCTTGGGCTCGATACCCAGGGCGTGCTCGACCTGCTTGCGCTGGTCCTTGGGGAAAGCCTCAACCTGCTTGAGGGCAGGAGCATTGTCTGCCGGGGTGTTGGTGAGCACGGTGGGGCGCAGGAAGAAGACGAGATCGGTCCGGGTGTTTTCGCGGGTTCGGGTGCCAAAGAGATCGCCAATAATGGGGATGGGGCCAAGCCGGCTGGTGCTCTTGGACTTCGAGGTTCGCTGCAGGCCACCGAGCACAATGATCTCGCCGCTGCGGACGCTGACGAAGGATTCGGTGGTGCGCTTGCCGATGCGGGGCTGGAGATTGCCGTCGATGCTGATCTCCCCGAGGATGTCGTTCACCTCCTGCTTGATCTCAAGCTGAACCGAGCCGTCGTTGCCGATGAGGGGCTTGACCGAGAGATCAATGCCGATGTCGCGCGACGCTATGGTGGAGCGGTAGCCGGAGCCGACGTTTCCGGTGCTGGCTGAGGTGTCGTTGAGATAACTGCTGATGACCGGTCGTGATTCGCCGACGAAAATCTTACCCTCCTTGTTGTGGGTGGTGATAATGTTGGGCTGGGAAAGGATGGTGGCGTTGCTCTTGCGCGGGGTCGTGCCCAGCGAAATGGTGGCAGAGAGGTCGTGGGTGTTGGCCGAGAAAGTGGCGTCGCTGATGGAACCACCGGCGACCGTGCCGCTGAAACCAACCAGCCTGCCGTCAAGGATCTTCAGCCCGAGGGCACTGATGCCCGAAGTGGCGTTGTCGCCCAACGTCACCTCGGCGATGACGACCTCGATCCGCACCTGGGCGAGCAGGATGTCGATCTTCGCGACAAGTTCATTAATCAGGCGGACATCATCCACGGTGCCGGAGACGACGATGGAATTGCTGCGTTCCTCCGGCAAAATGGTGAGCAGCGAGCTGAATTGGTTGGAGGAATCGAGCGAAAGATTGAGGGTGGCAAGGGAGGGTGCCGGAGAGGCGGTGGGCATGGGCACCGGTCCGCTCGCAGCCGGGCTGGAGCCGGGTGCGGACTGGACCGGCCGGAGGGCATCCTGACCGGAACTCTTGGAAGCGTTGTTCTGGCCCGAGACAAGCAGACTGAGGATGGACGCCACGTCCTTGGCGGCGGCATGCTTGAGATAGATGACCTCATTGCGCGTGTTGGGGTCGGACCTGACGTCGAGCTTGACGACCAGCTCGTCGAAGAAGGCGTGCTGCCGGGGGTCGCAGACGAGGATGAGTTGATTGGTGCGGTCGTCAGCGTTGTAGGTGGTGGCACTGCCAATCTGATTTTGGAGGGGCCCGGTGAAAATGGTGCGGATCTTGTTCACGACATCACTGGCCTTGGCAAAATGCAGCGTATAGAACTTGGGTTGCAGGCCCGCGAGCATCGGCTGGTCCAGTTTCGCGATCAGGGATTCAACCCGCTGGAGATTGCTGATGGAGTCGGTGATGAGGGCGGAATTGGACTTCTCGAACATGACCGGCGGGCTGCCGGCGGCGGGGTTGAGCAGGCCGGCGATCTGCGGCATGAATTCGCTGATACGAAGGAAGGTCGGCTGGAAGAGTTTGCTGGCAATCCGGCCGGTGGGAGTGAGCTCCAAGGTTGAGCCTTCGATGAACTCAGGCGCCTCGGACTTGGCGAGGTTGAGCGGGGTGGCCTTGAGAAAGCGTGTGCCCAGCGGGGTGACGGCGATGCCGTTGAGGTTGAGCAAGGTCTCCACGGCCTGGATGGCCTCGGCCTTGGTGACGCTTTCGCGCAGGGACAGGGTGATGGCGGCGGTCGGCATGGTTTGCGGCCGCAGGATGGTCTTGCCAGTCCAGCGTTCGAGCAAGGCCAGCACCTGGTCAATGCTTTCGTCCCGTAGCATGATCGGTCCGACCGAATCCGAGGGTGAGAGAGGAGCAACGCTCACGGGTCCGTCCTGCGCAAACGCGGAGAGGGACAGGCCCGCGATGGCCGCCGAGTAGGTGGCCAGACGGCAAAAAAGTGAAAGATAGGTCTTCATGATGTCCGGCTGGCGGGTGTGGGTTACGGATGAATTGTAAGGGACCCGCCGTCGTCCGCCAACGCAGAAGCTATGGCGAGACTGCGGCGAGGTCGATTCCGGATTCCGTTAGCGGTATTCCTCGTTCGTGTTCGCGTTGATGATTTTGAAATTCTCGACGTGATAGTTCGGATCGGCGCGAAAGGCCAGTTTCACGCCGAAGAGCTTCTCCATGCGGACGAGCAGGTCCGCGTCCTCGGACCGCAGGCGGTCGAGGATCGAGGGGTGCACGTGGACGCGGAGCGAGTATTCCTTGCCATCCTGGCGGGTGGTGAGCCGGCGGGCGACGGAGGAGAGGCGGCGCTGGAGTTCGACCGACATCGTCGTGGCGCTCTTGACCGTGCCGCGACCGTGGCAGTACGGGCAGCCGGTGTAGAGGTTGGCCGAGAGCGATTCCTGCTGGCGCTGGCGGGTCATCTGCATGATGCCAAGCGAGGAGATGGGGAGGATATGGGTCTTGGCCTTGTCCTCCGACATGAGCTCGACCATCTTGTCGTAGACGGCGTTGCGGTGGCGGCGCTCCTTCATGTCGATGAAGTCCATGATGACGAGGCCGCCGATGTTGCGCAGACGGATCTGCCGGGACATCTCGATGGCGGCCTCCATGTTGACCTGGAAGATGGTGTTCTTCTCGTCGCCGGAGCGGGACTTGTGGGAGCCGGTGTTGACGTCGATGGCGATGAGGGCCTCGGTCTCGTCGATCACGATCTGTCCGCCGGAGGGGAGGGTAACCTTGCGCTGGAAGGTCTGCTCGATCTGGCGCTCGATGTTGTAGCGCTCGAAGACGGGGATGGAGTCCTTGTAGTACACGATCTTGCCCTTGGAGCGGGAGGAGATCTGGGAGACGAACTCCTGGGTGCGCTTGAAGTCGCTCTCGTTGTCGATGAGCACGCGGTCGATGTCCTCGGTGAGGAAGTCGCGGACGGTGCGCTCGACGATGTCGGGCTCCTGGTAGAGGTTGGCCGGGGCGCGCTCGGTATCCATCTTGCGCTGGATCTCCTCCCACTTCTTGAGGAGGAGGTGGAGGTCGCGGACGAAGTAGCGGGACTTCTTGCCCTCGCCGGCGGTGCGGCAGATGACGCCCATGCCCTCGGGGATGGTGAGCTCGTTGATGAGGGTCTTGAGGCGCTTGCGCTCCTGCATGTCCTCGATCTTGCGGGAGATGCCGCAGCCGTCGGAGAAGGGCGTGAGGATGAGGTAGCGGCCGGGGAGGGAGAGGTTGGTCGTGGTGCGGGGGCCCTTGGTGCCGATGGGACCCTTGGTGACCTGGATGACGATCTCGCTGCCGGGGGGATACAGACCGGGGATGTCCTTGACGGTGGGTTCGGCGCCGCGGGCGGGGGCGCCCTTCTTCTTGTTCACGCGCACGACCTCGACGGAGGAGTCGGTGGCGGCGGGGAGCATGTCCCAGTAGTGGAGGAAGGCGTTCTTGTTGTAGCCGATGTCGACGAAGGCGGCCTTGAGGCCGGGATCGAGGTTCTTGACGCGGCCCTTGTAGATGCCGCCGACCATGCGGGTGTCGGACTCGCGCTCGATCTCGAAGCGGTCGAGGGTGCCGTCCACGAGGAGCGCGACGCGCTTCTCCAGGGGTTCCGAGTTGATGACGAGTTCGCGGAAGGTGCCCTTTTCCTTGCGGAACACGCTGAGGATTTTCTGCAGGAGCGGTCGCTGGGCGGCGCGTTCCTTGGATTCGGATTTCAGCTGGTCGGCCGTGAGCTGCGCGGTGTGCGACGGACGAGGGGGCTGGGTGAGCTCGTCTTCATAACGTGAGGCAGCGTCCTGGGGGGCGCCGGAGGGGGAGGGCTGATCGTTCATGGTGGGGGTGGTCCCGGTTGGGTGTTGTGACGGGGCTCCCGAGGCCAGCGGGCTGCGAGCAGGAAATTCCGGCAGAGCGGTCAATATCGCGGGGCAGGTCTCTCATGGGGTTCATGAGTCCCTCCGAAAACGATAGACGCTTTGGACCAGTCCTTGCAGCAAGCAGCAGCTGAGCACAAAGGTGCCGCCGTAGCTAATAAAGGGAAGCGGTATGCCTTTAACCGGCACCAGGCCGATGGTCATGGCGATGTTGACGAACACATGCACGGCAATGAGCACCGTGACACCCAGCGCCAGTAACGCGCCGAAGCGGTCGCGGGCGAGCCCGGCGATCCGCAGTCCGTTCCACAACACCACGCCAAACAGCCCGACGACGGTGATGCTTCCTAAAAATCCTTTTTCCTCCGCGATGACGGAGAAGATGAAATCGTTGTGGGCCACGCTGCGGGGCAGGTAGCCGAGCTTGGCCTGGGTGCCCTCGGTCCAGCCCTTGCCGGTGAGGCCGCCGGAGCCGACGGAGATGAGCGACTGGCGGCTGTTCCAGGCGATGCCGATGCCCGAGGGGTCGATCTTGTCGGGCATGGCGAAGGCCAGCACGCGATTCCGCTGGTAACCGCGCAGCGGCAGCCACGAGTGTGAATCGTAGGCGCTGTTCTGATGGATGTAATCCAATTTGTTCTCCTCCATGAACTTGGAATAGCGCCAGACATCGATCGCCACGATGCCGACCAGCAGGGCGAACACGCCCAGGGCCCCGGCAAAGAAACGCAGCGAGAGATTGGAGACGAACAGCATGGCAAAGACCATGGGAGCAATCACGAGGGCGCTGCCGAGGTCGGGTTCAGCGATTATCAACAACATGGGCAAACCCACGGCAAGGGCCAATTTGAGCAGAACCTGCAGCGAATCGCGCACGGTGCCCAGCTTGGAGCCGGTCAGGATGGAGGCAGTGGCGAAGAGCACGGCCACCTTGGCAAATTCCGAGGGTTGGAACGCGAGGCCGACGTCAATCCAGCGGCGCGCGCCCATGCCGTGCGTGGTGCCGATGCCGGGGATAAGCACGATGATCAGCAGCAGGAGGCCCAGCAGGTAAACCCAATGGGAATGCCGCAGCCAGATACGGTAATCCAAGAGTGAGGTGGCGAGGTAAACCCCAGCCCCGATGGCGAGATACAGGAACTGCTGCTGCCAGGCCGTGCGCCCGCTGGCCAGCTGCGCACTGTAAATGAAAAAGAGCCCGAACAAGCTCAGGCCCAAGATGCACACCGGCGTGATCCGATCGAAGTGCTCGCGCGTGGTGAGCTTGAAAAAGCTGGCCAAGTCGAGGTTGCGGAGGAATTTCACGAAAAGAGACCGCCACTAAACACCGCCCCGGCCCGCTGGCAACGGCGCAATAAAACTTGACGACCGCTCCTGCCTGCCTTCGCGAACCCGGAACCGGTCTTCCCTGAGGCCCTTGCCGACGCAGCGTGATTGTAAAAGCGGCCCCGTCTGCAGTATTGCCATGCTCGGGGCCCAACCTACTTTGAAACCCTAGTGATGCTGACCGTCATCGCCGCCACCAAGCAACTCAGCCAGACCACAGATACCGAGCCGTTTCTGTGGACCATGGCCGTGGCCATGCTGGCCGGACTGGTGCTCGGCTATGCCGCCGTCTGGCTGTTCCTGCGCCAGACCCGCCGCCTGGCCTGCGAGCAGGCCCAGTCCCATCTGGTACTGGCCAAGCGCGAGGCGGCCGTCGCCGCGCAGGAAATCATCAACAAGGCCGAGGAAAACATCCGCACCCGCGAGGCCGAGCTCAACCGCGACCTCGACCGCCGCAAGATCGAGATCGAGGTGATGCTGCGCGAAATCCGCTCGCACGAGGAGTCGCTCGGCCTGCTCGATTACCAGCTGGAGCAGCGGCAGGACCGGCTGGCCCGCGAGGCCGCCGCCATCACGCAGGCGCGCGACGCCATGCGCGACCTTTCGAAGAGCCTGCGCAAGCGCCTGGAAGGCGTCGCCTCGCTCGACGGCGAGGAAATCCGCAAGCAGCTGCGCGAGGAGGTGACCTTTGAATGCCAGGAGGAGCTGCGGATCCTGCGCAAGGAGCTGCTCGAGCGCTCCGAGCAGGATCTCGTGCAGGAGGGGAAGCGCATGCTGGTCGCCACCATGCAGCGCCTTGCCAGCAAGCCCAACAACGACCTCACCGCAACCATCGTCCAGCTGCCCACCGAGGAGATGAAGGGCCGCATCATCGGCCGCGAGGGCCGCAACATCAAATCCTTCGAGGCCGCCACCGGCACCACGCTGCTGATCGACGAGTCCCCGCAGATGGTGCTCATCTCGTCGTTCGACCCGGTGCGCCGCGAGATCGCGCGGCTCGCGCTCGACGTGCTGGTGAAGGACGGACGCATCCACCCGGCCAGCATCGAGGAGTCGGTCAACCGCGCCCGGCTGGAGATGGACCTGCATGTCGCCCAGATCGGCGAGGAGGCCGTGGACCGGCTGAAAATCTCCGGCCTGCACCCCGAGACCATCAAGCTGCTCGGCAAGCTCCGCTTCCGTTTTTCCTACACGCAGAACGTCCTCGACCACTCGATCGAGGTCGCGCAGCTCTGCTCCATGCTCGCCTCGGAGCTCGGCCTCGAGCCGAACATCGCGAAGCGCGCCGGCCTGCTCCACGACGTCGGCAAGGCCATCGAGGGCGAGTACGAGGGCAGCCACGCGATCATCGGCGCGGACTTCATCCGCCGTTACGGCGAGACCGACATCGTGGTCAACGCGGTCGCCGCCCACCACGCCGAGGTAAAACCCGAGACCGTCTACGCCGGGCTGGTGATCCTCGCCGACGCCATCTCCGCCTCGCGCCCCGGGGCCCGGGCCGAGTCCATGACCTCCTACATCGAGCGGCTGGGCCGGCTCGAGAAACTGGCGATGACGATGCCCGGCGTGCAGCAGGCCTTCGCCATCCAGGCCGGCCGCGAGGTCCGCGTCGTCGTCCAGCCCAGCGTGGTGACCGACGACCAGGCGCACGCCCTGGCCAAGACCCTCCGCCTCAAGATTGAGCAGGAGCTGGATTACCCGAGCACCATCAAGATCACCGTCATCCGCGAGCAAAGATATACAGAAACAGCGACGTAGTTTGGACAGAATTACCAGAATGGACAGAATTCAGGACAAGGTTGAGTTGGCCCATTTTGATAATTTTGTTCATTTTGTCCAAAAGTCCGATGCCCGATAAAAACATCCTCGAGACCTTCCCCAATCCCGCGCCGCAGCGCGACTATGTGATCGAGCACACGCACCACGAGTTCACCTCGCTGTGCCCGATGACCGGCCATCCGGATTTCGCCGAGATCACCGTGCGCTATGTGGCGGACAAAAAGTGC
>JANMTJ010000163.1:0-2412 GCA_031390295.1 Oleiharenicola sp. | reverse complement strand
CCGCAGAACGGCAGCATGGCCATCGGGTCGCGCCGCACCTTGCCGATGGTGCCGGCGGCGGCGGCCGTCATCTCCGAGCCCATGGTGGCGCCGATATAGACGCCGCTGCTCCAGTTGAAGGCCTGGTAGACGAGGGGCATGGTGGTCGCCCGGCGGCCGCCAAAGATGATGGCGCTGATGGGCACCCCCTCGGGCTTTTCCCAGTCTGGATCGATCGTCGGGCATTGCGCGGCGGGCGCGGTGAAGCGGGAGTTGGGATGGGACGATTTCACGCCCTTCTCCTTCGCCAGCGTCGGCGTCCAGTCGCGCCCCTGCCAGTCGATCAGGTGCGCGGGCGGCTCGTCGGTCATGCCCTCCCACCACACGCCGCCGTCGTCGGTCAGCGCGACATTGGTGAAGATCGTGTTCCGGGCCAGCGAGGACATGGCGTTGGGGTTGGTCTTCGCCCCGGTGCCCGGGGCCACGCCAAAGAACCCGGCCTCGGGGTTGATGGCGTGCAGCCGGCCATCGGCGCCCGGTTTGATCCACGCGATGTCGTCGCCCACCGTCCACACCTTCCAGCCCTGCTTCTGGAAATGCGGGGGCGGGATCAGCATGGCAAAGTTCGTCTTGCCGCAGGCGCTGGGAAAGGCGGCGGCGACATAGGTTTTCTCGCCCGCGGGACTTTCCACCCCGAGGATGAGCATGTGCTCGGCCATCCAGCCCTCGTCGCGCGCCATCGCGCTGGCGATGCGGAGGGCGAAGCACTTTTTCCCCAGCAGCGCGTTGCCGCCGTAGCCCGAGCCGTAGCTCCAGATCTCGCGGGTCTCCGGGAAATGGACGATGTACTTCTCCGGGTTGCACGGCCAGGTCACGTCCGGCTGGCCCTGCTTGAGCGGCACGCCGACGGAATGAACGCAGGGCACCACGCGCTTGAAGTCGCGGTCGATCAACTCGAAAACCTTCCGGCCGATCCGGGCCATGATGCGCATGTTGACGACCACGTAGGGCGAGTCGGTCAGCTGGACACCTATCTGCGACATGGGCGAGCCGGTCGGGCCCATGCTGAACGGCAGCACATACATCGTCCGGCCCTTCATGCAGCCGCTGAACAGACCCTTGAGCTTCTTGCGCATCTCGAAGGGATTGACCCAGTTGTTGGTCGGGCCGGCCGATTCCTTGGCGAGGGAGCAGATGTAGGTCCGGTCCTCCACCCGCGCCACGTCGCCCGGGTCGGAACGGGCCAGAAAGCAACCGGGCCACTTCTTCTGGTTCAACCGGATGAAGGTCCCGCCCTTGACCAACTGATCGCACAGGGTGTCGTATTCCTCCTGCGAGCCGTCGACCCAGTGAATGGCGTCGGGTTTGCAGAGTGCCGCCATTTTCTTCACCCAACGGACCAGATGCAGGTTCTTGCTCAGGGGTTTCGCGGCGTTTTTCATATCGGCGGGAAGCTATCGACTGTGGGAGACGAGTAAACGGGAAAGGTTGGGCGCAGGTTGCGAATTAGTTGCGGTCCAGTGACGGATTAGTTGCGAACGGCGACGCCAATATGACCCCCCGGGCCAGCACGATATCGATCAGCACGATGCTGTGAATCGCCACGCCCCACTCCATCGGGGTGTGCAAGCCAGCGGTTGGGTCCAGGGCCAGTTGCGCGTTCATGGTCCTGCCTTGGCGACTCCAACCGATGGCGGGGCGGCGGCCGGGGCGACAGGTCCTTCGTCCATGGCCCTGCGCAATTCCATCTGCCGGAGCGCCTGGCTTTCCAGCGCGATGTCCTCGACGGTCACGGGCACCCAGGGGTGGACGGGGACCGGACCGCCGGTCGAGCTGACCGCCACAAACACCATCGTGCAACGGGTGGTTTCGGTGAGTCCGCCACCGCGCGGATCACCCGCACGCACCACCAACGCAACGTGCATGCTCGTGCGGCCGGTATGGATGATCCGGCCCGTTACTTCCACGAGATGACCGATGTGGACCGGGTGCAGGAAGCGGATGCCACCGACATACACCGTCACGCAGTAGTGGCCGCTCCAGGCCACCGCGCAGGTGTAGCCGGCCTGGTCGATCCATTTCATGACCGCGCCGCCGTGGACCTTGCCGCCGAAGTTGACGTCGGACGGCTCGGCGAGGAAACGCAGGGTGATTTCGCGACAGGTCGGTTTCATGGCCGGCGGAATCTCAAAAGCTGTGCTGCGAGCGAATCAGCAGCATGAGGGCATCGGACCGGTTGGCGCGGCCACGGGCGTAGCGGATATATTGCAGGTCCGGTCTCAGGTTCCAGGTGTCGCTCAAGGCGACCGCGTATCCCGCCTCGATGACCCGCTCATGGTCGCTGGGGGCGACGGTCGGAAACAGCAACCGTTCATGATCGGCCACGTGCGGGCTGAAGACGGCCTGGGCCAGTCCGAGATAGGCCACGTCCGC
>JANMTJ010000143.1:0-2326 GCA_031390295.1 Oleiharenicola sp. | reverse complement strand
GTGGTCGCCGGTGTGCGCGGCGATCACCAGCGCCTCCGCCCCGGCGCTTTCGGCAAAGCCGGCGGCGGCGGCCAGCATGATGCCGTTGCGAAAGGGGACCACCGTGCGCTTCATGTTGTCGGCGGCATAGTGCCCCTCGGGGATGTCGCCGCCGGACTTGAGCAGGTCGGACGCAAACAGCTGCCCGATGAAATCCAGCGGGATTGTGCGGTGCGGCACGCCCAGTTTTGCCGCGTGTCCGGCCGCAAGGGGAATCTCCCGGTGATTGTGCTTGGCCCCGTAATCAAAGCTCAGGGCCGCCCGGACGTCGTGATTCGCCCGCGCCCAGTGGAGCGCGGTCACCGAATCCATCCCGCCGGAACAAAGCACGACGACCTTCATGCGGAGACATTGGCCACGAAAACGCCAAAAGCACAAAAATAATCACTCCATCAGGCTTCGATCCATCTGCTCAGGCCGGTTCGAAAGTGGGAGGGGCTTTATGCCCCGACGCTTCCGCGAGTATTATCCTGTCGGGACGTAAAGCCCCTCCCACATTTTCCGAGGCGGGTTCCGGGTTGGCTTGGTCCGTTTTTGTGTTTTTCGTGTTTTTCGTGGCCACACCCCTGATCATCGCCCATCGCGGCGCCTCGGCCGAACAACCCGAGAACACCCTCGCGTCGTTCCGGCACGCCCTGGCGCTGGAGGTGGACGGCATCGAGCTCGACGTGCGCGTCACCCGTGACGGCGTGCCGGTGGTATTCCATGATGCCGCACTGCGTCGGCTCACCGGCACCGCGGGTCGCGTGGCGGGCAAAACGTGGGCGGAACTGCGTTCGCTCCGGGTGCGGAGCCGCGAACCCATCCCGCGGCTGACCGATGTGCTCCATCTCACGCGCGGCCTGACCGTGGTCCAGATCGAGCTGAAATCCGGCCCGGTCGCCCCGATCATCCGCGCCATCAAGTCAGCCCGCGCCGCCGACTGGGTCATCCTTGCGTCCTTTGACCACCGGCTGGTGATCGAAGCCCGGAAACTGGCCCCGGCGATCCCGCGCATGCTGATTTCCGAGGGCCGGGTTGCCCCGGCGCTGCTGGTGCGCCGGCTCGCGGCCTGCGGCGCGACGGGCCTGAGTGTTAACCAGCGGGCCGTCCGGTCTGCCGCGTGGGTGCGTCATTTTCAGATGCGGGGCTATGCCCTCTGGTCCTGGACGGTGAACGATCCCGCAACGGCGGGGCGGCTGGCGGGGTGGGGGGTGGACGCCCTGTTGGGCGATGATCCGGCCTTGCTGAAAAGTTCACTTTAGTTCTCTTTGGGAACAGTTCCCATCGTCCGTAGGCGGACAAAAAGTTGATGACCATCGTCCACGATCCCAAATGCGCTGATTACGGCTCCTCGATGCGGCCTGAGCAGCCGGCCCGGGTCCTCCGGAGCGCCGCCCACCTCAAGGAAACCCACCCCGATTGGTCCTGGCGGGTGCCCGCCGCCGCCGGTGAAAACGATGTGCTGCTTGCCCACCCGCCGGCCTTGTTGAAACGCATCGGGCACGGCCCGGATATTGACGATGACACCCCGCATTTTTCCGGCATCCGTGAGCACGCGCTGCGTTCCGTCGGGGCCGCGCTGGCCGCGGCCCAACTCGCCCGCGAGGGCCAAAAGTCCTTTTCCCTGATGCGCCCGCCCGGCCATCACGCCACCCGGCAACAGGCGATGGGTTTCTGTTATTTGAACTCGATCGCCATCACCGCGCTGCATCACGCCGCCAGTGGCACCCGCGTGGCGGTGTGGGATTTTGACGCCCATCACGGCAATGGCACTGAAGACATCCTCCGGGGCCGGACCGGCACTTTCTTCGTCTCCGTCCATCAGTATCCCGGCTACCCGGGCACGGGCACCTCCTCGCAGGGCAACATCGCCAATTTTCCTGTCGCCCCGCACACCCCGCGTCCCGCTCATCTGGCCGAGCTCGCCCGTTCCTGGGAGACCGTGCTGTCGTTTAAGCCCGATCTGGTGCTCGTTTCGGCCGGTTTCGACGCCTACGCCCGCGATCCCATCACCCAGATGACCCTTGAGGCCGAGGACTTTGCCGAACTGGGCCGCTGGCTCAGCCAGGCCCGCCTGCCCGCCGCCGCCCTCCTCGAAGGCGGCTACAGCCCTGATCTGCCACTGTTGGTTGACGCCTTCCTCTCCGCTTGGGAGAAACCCGCCTGAAAATTTGAACTCCTCACCGCACTACCAACTCATCGACCAGCCCGCGCAGTTGCCGCCGCTTTTCGCCGCGCTGGACCGCTCCACCGAGATCGCACTCGATACCGAGGCCGACAACCTCTTCCGCTACCGCACCCAGGT
>JANMTJ010000036.1:0-1630 GCA_031390295.1 Oleiharenicola sp. | reverse complement strand
GCCGCGGGCAGGACGGCGACATTGCCGAGGGCATGCAGGCCGGACGCGGCCTGGATGTCGGCCATCACCTCAGGCGAGGGCGTGACCCCGGCCGGGGTGCGGAGGGCGATGCCGTTGTCATACCAGCGGCCGATGATGGGGAGCACGAAGCTGACACTCAGCATGCCGGCGCCGCCGATGACGGCCATGCCGAGCGCACCGGTCTTGGGGAAGTTCTCGCTGACGAAGCCCACCATCGTGGGCCAGAAGAAGCAGACGCCGAAGGCAAAGACCGTGGCCGCCCCGAAGAGCATGTTGCCGCTGGCGTGGCTCATGGCGTAGAGGCCGAGGGTCGAGAGGATGGCGCTCATGATCAGCATGCCGATGGGCGAGAGCTTGTGGACGAAGGGACCGGCGAACATGCGGCCCACCGCCATGATGCCGTTGATCCAGACGAGGACGAGGATGCCGGAAACGCCGGCATGGCCGAGGATGTTGGGAATCCACTGGCCGGAACCGAGCTCGGTCGAGGCGGTGAGGAGCATGCAACCCACCATGAGGATGAAGCCGGGGGCGAGGCAGGCCAGGAACATCGAGCCGGTGGACTCGCCGCGCTGCACGCGCTCGGTCTGGGGCAGCGACTGACCCATGAACATGTAGCCGTAGACAGCCATCGGAATCAACATGGTGGCGAACTGCGCCTTCCAACCGAGGCCCATCTTGGCGAAGACAAAGGCCAGGAGGCCGCCGATGACGATGCCGCCGGGAAACCAGACGTGGAAATGGTTCAGCTTGGTGGTCTGGTCCTTCGGGTAGAGCGTGGCGATGAGGGGATTGCAGGCTGCCTCGACCGAGCCGTTGGCGATGCCGAAGAGCAGCGTGCCGCAGAACAGGCTCTTGAAGTCCCAGGCGAAGATCGTGAGCAGGATGCCCGCGAGGTGGCCGACGAAGGCGAGGCCGAGGATGCGCTTGAAGCCCAGGCTGTCGACGAGCGGACCGCCGAACATCATGGCGAGGGTGAAACCCCAGAAGGCGGTGCCGTTGACCCAGCCCACCTGCTCATTGGTGAGGTTGAACTGGGTGACCCAGTCGCCCGTGGCGCCGCCACGGATGGCGAAACTCATGGCGGTGGTAATGAGGGCGGCGCAACTGGCCGTGAACAGACGGGTTGGATTCATGGGGTGACGATGGGGGTTGGAGTGCGAAAACCGCTGCAAGTGAAAACATTAATGTTCATGAATGAACACTAAATTTTTGAGAGGTGTTGTCGGGGAATTGCAAGAAGCCAAAAGGCATAGGGGGAAGGAAGCAGTGAGTAGCGAGCAGTGGGTAGCGATGCCCAATGTGTCGGCGGGGTTCGGATCAGCCGTCGCCTGGCCTATGGCTGACAGGGACCCCGCCCTACCGTTCAACCCAGCCCGTGCAACAAGCCCCGGATGTAGCCGGCCGACTCGGCCAGGCCGGTCACGGGCTCGTTGGGATCCTTCTCATACTCCAGCCAGACACCGTACCGGTAACCGACGGCGACCAGGGCGGCGAGGATGGCGCGTAAATCAAGCTTCCCCCGCCCCATCTCCACGGGGATGTCCTCCCGCGCGCCGACCGCCGCCACCGTGTCCTTCAGATGTACGTCATAAAGGCGCTTTTGATA
>JANMTJ010000351.1:0-6597 GCA_031390295.1 Oleiharenicola sp. | reverse complement strand
GGAGACCGTCCGCGTGCTGTAGCAGTAGGGCCGGTCTCCGACCGGCCTACAGATTAACGCTGCACAATAAGGGACCAGTAACAGACTGGCCCTACCCCACCCAGGAGATCGTCTGAATCTTCCGGGCCAACTCGACATCCTTCGCGGTGACCTTGCCGCCCGCATCATGGGTGTTCAGCCGGATGGCGACCCGGTTATAAACATTGGTCCAGTCAGGGTGGTGATCCATCGCCTCGGCCTCGAAGGCCACGCGCGTCATGAACGACATCGCCTCCCGAAAACTGCCGAACTTGAAAGTCTTGGCCAGGGCCTCCTTCTCGCAAGTCCAGCCCGGCAACGTGGCGAGCGCGGTGGCAATCTCGGCAGGAGGAAGCGGCTTGGCCATGGACCAACGGATACAGCCTTATCGGGACAGCGCAAGTCCGCCCCGCCGAACACACCCCGGCGCTATGCGCCACCCCTCTTGATAGAGGGGAATCAAACCCACGCAGCCAAGTCCCCTCTATGAAGAGGGGTGCCCGGCAGGGCGGGGTGTGTAGGGTACTCCAGCATCTACGCGAAGGCGGCTTGTCAAATCCGCCGCCGCCGCCCTAAATCGCCCCCTTCCGCATGTCGTCCCCCCCTCCCGGCAAGATCCCACAGCACGTCGCCATCATCATGGACGGCAACGGCCGCTGGGCCAAATCGCGCGGCCTGCCCCGGCTGGAGGGACATCGCCGGGGCGTCGAGACCGTCCGGACGGTGGTCGATGCCGCCCGCGCCATCGGCATCCGCTACATCACCTTATACGCCTTCTCGGTCGAGAACTGGAAGCGTCCCCCGGAGGAGGTCTCCGCCCTGATGGGCCTGCTTGACTACTTCCTCAAGCGCGAGTTGGACAACCTGATCAAGAACCGCGTCCGCCTGCTCACCATCGGCCGCACCACCGAGCTCCCGGCCAACGTCCAGCGCGAGCTCAACCGCGTCATTGCGGCCACCAAGGATTTCACGGAATGGACCCTCGTTCTCGCCCTCAACTACGGCTCGCGCACCGAGGTGGCCGACGCCGCCCGGGACTACGCCGCCGCCGTGCTGGCCGGCCGGGAGCAGCTGGCCGCAGCCTCCTGGGAGAATTTCAGCCGCTATCTCTACACCGCCGCCATCCCCGAGCCCGACCTGCTGATCCGCACCTCCGGCGAGCAGCGCGTCAGCAATTTCCTGCTCCTCCAGTGCGCCTACGCCGAGATGGTGTTCACCCCCGTCGCCTGGCCCGACTTCGGCCAGGCGGAGCTGCAGGCCGCGGTGGACGAATTCGGGCGGCGCGAGCGCCGCTACGGGCTGACGACCGAGCAAATTCAGTCTGGCGCCAAATAATCCCCCCGACCCTACTCCCCCGTGCTCTCGCGCATCCTCAGCACCCTGGTCCTCTGGGCCGTCCTCATCGGCAGCCTCTGGTTGTTCGGCGCCCACGCGGCCGTGGCGCTGGTCACGGTGCTCGCCGCCCTGACCCTGCATGAATTCTATGGCCTGACTACCCGGATGGGTGCCCGGCCGTTCCATTGGATGGGCCTCGGCTTCAGCGTGCTGATCACCGCCGTGCCCTACTATCTCTCCTACTTTCTGGATGAGCCCGACTTTATCAATGACCTGCCGACGGGGCTGCTGATCCTCGCACTGCTGGTAAGCTGCGTCCGGGTGCTGGGGGAGCGCGACACCACCAACCGGGTGGAAACCATCGCCGCCACCATGCTCGGCCTGCTGTACGTGCCGTTCATGCTGCACTTTCTGGTCGCCATCCTGATGCGCGACGGTTCGGACAGCGACAACCTCCTCCTCTGCATCTGGACGGTGGCGGTGTCGAAATTTTGCGACGTCGGCGCGCTCCTCTCCGGCCTCGCCTTCGGCCGGCACAAGATGGCCCCTCAGATCAGTCCGAAGAAAACCTGGGAAGGCGCGATCGGCGGCGTGCTGGTCTCGGCCGGCGTGGGTGCCGCCATTGCCTGGTTCGCCACGGACCTCGAGCCCGGTTCCCTGCTCCCGCTCCAGGCGGCGGCGGTCGCCATGATCCTGGCCATCACCACCATCGTCTCCGACCTGATCGAGTCCGTCATCAAGCGCCGGGCCGACGCCAAGGACACCGGGGCGCTGATCCCCGGCATCGGCGGGGCTTTCGACCTGACCGACAGCCTGATTCTCACGTCTCCGGTCGCGTATTTCATCTTCCAGTTCCTGGGCTGAGGCTCCTGCGCCACGGATTGCACGAATGAACACGGATAACCCCAAACTCTCGCTATCTGTCATGCAGGGAAAATCCTTTCCTCATCCGTGCTGATCCGTGTCATCCGTGGCTAAAAAACGCATCGTCCTGCTCGGCGCCACCGGCTCCATCGGCGAGAGCACGCTCCGCGTCATTGCCGCGCACCGCGACCGGCTGGAGCTGGTCGGCATTGCCGCCCAGCGCAATCACAGCCGCCTGGCCGAAATTGCCCGGCAGTTCGGTGTCCGGTACGTCGCGCTCCATGATCCTGCTGCCCTCGCGGCGGCGCGCACCAGTGCCGCCTTTCCCGCCGGCACGCAATTTCACGGTGGCGTCGAGGGACTCTGCCAGCTGGCCACCCTGCCCGAGGCCGACACCGTGCTGCTCGCCGTCGTCGGCACCGCCGGCCTGCAACCCGCCCTCGCCGCGATCGCGGCGAAGAAGACCATCGCCCTTGCTTCCAAGGAAATTCTCGTGATGGCGGGCAAGTTCGTCATGGCCGCCGTGCGCGCCAGCGGGGCCGAGTGCGGTAGCGCCGGCCGCAGCCGGCTGCTGCCGGTGGACAGCGAGCACAACGCCGTCTTCCAGTGCCTCGAGGGCCGGCGCTCCACCGATGTCCGCCGGCTGGTGCTGACCGCGTCGGGCGGCGCGTTCCGCGACTGGCCCCTGGAACAGCTCGCCCGCGCCACCCCGGCCGACGCCCTCAAGCACCCGAATTGGGCGATGGGACCCAAGATCACCGTGGACTCCGCCACCCTCGCCAACAAGGGCCTCGAGCTCATCGAGGCGAAATGGCTCTTCGACCTGCGCGCCGACCAATGCCAGGCTGTGCTTCACACCCAGAGCATTGTGCACTGCCTGGTCGAGTTTAACGACGGCTCGATGCTCGCCCAGCTTTGCCCGCCTTCGATGACCTTTCCGATCCAGCATGCGTTGCTCTATCCCGACCGTGCCCCGGCCGGCACCGACACCGCCCTGCCCCTCGAGAAAATCTTCTCCCTCGATTTTCAGCCGGCCGACGAAATCCGTTATCCCTGCCTGCGCCTGGCCCGCGAAGCCATGCAGGCCGGCGGCACGGCCCCGGCGGTCTTCAATGCCGCCAACGAGGTGGCCGTCACCGCCTTCCTGGCCGGCCGGGTCCCCTACCTTGCGATTCCGCGGATTGTGGAGCACACTCTGTCCCACCTGAAAACCGTTGAACCAAATTCCCTCGAGGAAGTCATTGCCGTGGACCTGGATGCCCGGGCCACCGCCACCCAATTTACCCGCCAACTCAAGTAACCTGTCATTCTGAGTGAAACGAAGAATCCAGCTGAATCTACTGGATCCTTCGCTCCGCTCAGGATGACACGCCTATCAAATGGATTTTATTTCCGGTATCTTCAACGGCCTTTGGTCGATCTTCATGATCGTCCTGTTCTTCGGCGGCTCGATCTTCGTCCACGAGCTCGGCCACTTCCTCGCCGCCCGCCGGCGCGGGGTGAAGGTCAGCCGGTTCTCCATCGGCTTCGGCCCGGCCATCTGGTCGCACACGGCCAAGGACGGCGTGGAATACCGCCTGTCCTGGATTCCGCTCGGCGGCTATGTCGCCCTGCCCCAGCTCGCCGACATGGCCGCCCTCGAAGGTGAATCCGATGACGTCTCGAACCTGCCTCCGATCAGCTACAGCACCCGGATCATCGTCTTCGCCGCCGGCGCGTTCTTCAACGTCCTCTTCGCTTTCGCCCTGGCCACCGTTCTCTGGGTCATCGGCCAGCCGACCAGCGAGGACATGGCGACGACCCGCGTCGGGTATGTCTCCCAGACCATCCCGCTGGAGGACGGCACCGCCGTGCCCAGCCCGGCGGCGGAAGCCGGCCTGCGGGTGGGTGACATCATTCGCGCGATCGATGGCGTCACGGTCACGGACTGGCCCGAACTGCAACAGACCCTCGTGACCAGCTCCGGGGTGACTGATGACGGCCGGCGCCGCGCCGTGTTCTCCATTGAACGGGACGGCCGGCCGATCGACCTGCCGGTTTATCCCCGCCTCTCCGGCGAGGAAAACATGCGCCGGGTGGGGATCAGCGCCGCCTTCACCCCGATCGTCGCCAGCGTGCCGGACAAATCCTATGCCCAGACGCTCGGCCTGCAGCTCGGTGACCGCCTGGTGCAGATCGACGGGGCCCCGCTGCTCCATCTGGTGGCGATTGCCGAGATCATGCAGGAAAAGGTCCCCCGCGCCTTCACCCTGACCGTGCTGCGCGGCGAGATGCCGGTCACCCTCACTGTGCCGGCCAACCGGCCCAAGGACACCCCGCCCCTCTTCGGGGCCGGTTACCGCTCCAAGTTCGGCCTGAAGTACGTCAACCCCTTCGAGCAAATCTGGAGCCAGGTGACCATGACCTGGCGGACGCTCGGGAGTCTCATCCACCCCAAGTCCGACATCGGCATCTCCAAGCTCAGCGGCCCGATCGGCATCGGCAAAATCTACTGGGACGCCACCGAGGCCGGCATCCGCTATGTCTTCTGGATCGCCATCTTGGTGAACGTGAACCTCGCGATCTTCAACCTGCTCCCCATTCCGGTCCTCGATGGCGGCCACATGCTCTTCGCCACCATCGGCAAGCTGCGCGGCCGGGCCCTGCCGATGAACTTCATCGCGGCCACCCAAAGCGTGTTCATCATTCTGCTCTTCACGATGATTCTCTACGTCAGCGTCTTCGACGTGCGGCGCATCGCCCGCGATGTGCAGGGCAGCGCCCCGGCCAAGGAGGCCCCGAAGGATCCACCGGCCGAGCCGGCCAGGCCGTGATCATTGGTTAGCTATCATTTTTCACCGGGCATTGTTCATTGCCGAAATGACCGTTGACCAATGAAAGATGACAAATGACCAATAATCCCATGTCCTACTGCGCGTCACGCTTCCGCACTGTCCGCCGCCCCACCGTCGAGGTGATGGTAGGCGCCGTGGGCGTCGGCGGCACCAACCCCGTGCGCATCCAGTCGATGACGACGAGCGACACCCAGGACATCGCCGCCACGGTGCAACAGTCCATCGCCCTCGCCGAGGTCGGGTGCGAGATCGTCCGCATCACCGCCCCCAACGTCGCGGCCGCCAAGTGCCTCAAGGACATCCGGGCGCAGTTCACCGCCGCGGGCTTCGGCCACATCCCGCTGGTGGCGGACATCCATTTCCTGCCCTCGGCCGCCATGGAGGCCGTCGAGCACGTCGAAAAGGTCCGCGTCAACCCCGGCAATTACGCCGACAAGAAGAAGTTCGCCGTCAAGGAGTACACCGACGCCGACTACGAGGCGGAATTGCAGCGGCTGCACGACTCGTTCTCCCCGTTGGTCAGGCGCAGCCGGGAGCTCGGCCGGGCCATGCGCATCGGCACCAACCACGGCTCGCTCTCCGACCGCATCATGAACCGCTACGGCGACACGCCGCTCGGCATGGTCGAGAGCGCCCTGGAGTTCCTCCGCATCGCCCGGTCGCACGACTACCACGCGATCATGCTCTCGATGAAGTCGAGCAACCCCAAGGTCATGATCCAGGCCTACCGGCTGCTCGTCGAGCGCATGGCCCGCGAGGACATGCACTACCCGCTCCACCTCGGCGTCACCGAAGCGGGCGACGGTGAGGACGGCCGCATCAAGAGCGCCATCGGGATCGGTTCGCTGCTGCTCGACGGCCTCGGCGACACCATCCGCGTCTCCCTCACCGAGGACTCCGTCTACGAAATCCCCGTCGCCCAGGCCATCGCGACCAAAGCGATGAGCCTGTGGCAAGATTCCGACCTTCAGGTTTCAGGTCTCAGCTCTCAGGTCTCCGACAGCATCGACCCCTATCACTTTACCCGCCGCGAACCTTCCGTGCTCCAACTCAGCGAGCGTTGCCTGGTCGGCCCCGAGCAACCGCCCCGCGTGATCGTGCGCGTCGGCTCGGTTGCCCAGCTGGCCGAGGCGGCGCAGGCGCTGGCCGCGCCCAAGCTCAAGGACACCCCCGCCGAGGGCCTGCTGGTGCCAGTCAACACCCCCGGCGACCTCGCCACGCTCTGCGAGACCGCCGCCACGACGACGTTGCCGGTCGAATTTCTCGCCCTCGAACTCGCCCCGGCCATCACACCCGACGTGTTGCAGCCGCTGCTGGCCCTCAGCCAGGGGCGCCTGATGCTCGTGCGAAAGTTCGGCCCGGCTGAAACGGGGGTTTTCGCCGCCTTTGCCGACATGGTGAGCCGTCACGGCCAGTTTCTCGCCGCAGAAATCGCCCCCGCAGACATCCCGGCCTGCGTCGCCCCTCTCACGCCGGACGGAAGCACCGGGTTGCTCTTTACACTCTCAGCGACAGGCACTAACGCCAGCCATGCCATCGGTGCCTA
>JANMTJ010000664.1:0-2211 GCA_031390295.1 Oleiharenicola sp. | reverse complement strand
GCCTCGAACAGGAAATTCACGCCTGCGGGGCCCGCATCGAAAGCATCCCGCCGTGGCCCACCGTCCTCGGCCATGCGGCCACGCTGCAGCAGGTGCTGGTGAACCTGATCGCCAACGCGATGAAATTTGTGTCGGGCCAGGTGCCGCTGATCCGGCTCCGGTCCGAGCCCCAGCCCGATGGATTCATCCGGCTGTGGGTCGAGGACAACGGCATCGGGGTTCCGGAGGAGTTCCAAGGGAGGATTTTCGAGGTTTTCAAGCGCCTGCACACAACGGCCTATCCCGGCACAGGTATCGGGCTCGCCATCGTGCAGAAAGGCGTGGAGCGGATGGGCGGCCGCGTGGGCCTGATCTCCGCTCCCGGCGCCGGCAGCCGGTTCTGGATCGAGCTGGCCCCGGTTCCGGTGGGGCCTGCCAACACTTTTTCAACCCCCTAACCTCCCATGATTATCAAAGATCCCACCCTATTGCTGGTAGATGACTGCCATGACGCCGCCCTGCTTATGGCCACCGTGTTTGAACGCGCCGGACTCGGCCAACCCCTCCGGTTTGCCCGGGATGGCAACGAGGCCATCGGCTATCTCCGCGGGGATGGGGTCCATGCGGACCGACAGAAATTTCCCCTGCCCGCGGTGATGTTGCTCGACCTGAACATGCCGGGGAAGGACGGGTTCGATGTGCTGACCTGGGTTGGGCTCCAACCGCAGCTGCGGTACCTGCGGGTTTACGTCCTGAGCGCGTCGAGCCGGCCGGAAGACATCCAGCGGTCCTACGAGCTGGGGGCCAGCGCCTACCTGGTCAAGCCCGGCAACCTGAGCGGGCTCATGCAAATGGCTGAGTCGCTGATCAGCTGGCTGAAACAATGCCACTTTCCCGAAACGACCGAAGTGGATGAGAAGTGGGAGGACCCCGTCCGCGCGACGCGTTCCTCCCTGTATTCCAGCCAGGCGGCCTTGCACTAGCACCACTCCGTTTCGTTGCGCGGACCCGACACACCCCGCCCTGCGGGCACCCCTCTCCCAGAGGGGAATCAAGGCAGCAGCATCCGAAGATTGGGTCCCCTCTGGAGAGGGGTGGCGCGAAGCGCCGGGGTGTGTTTTCCTCTGAATGTAGAGGTGCTAGGGAGGGTCCAAAACCTGGCTCGTCATCCTGAGCCGGGCGAAGGAGCCACGGAAATTGATGCTCCGTCCGTTCCCTTGGATCCTTCTCCCGCGGCCGCGGGATCAGGATGACGGTGTCGGGGTGCTGTGAATTGACGTCAGGCCCCGAGGGCACGTCCGGCCGCTATTCCGACCGCCGCCCGTCTATTTCTCCAGCTGGAACTCGGTCAGGGCCAGTTCCTCGGCTTGGGGCGGGAACAGCTCGAAGGCGACCTTGCCGGTCACCACGGGGGTTACTGGCACGTTCATTTTCTTCTTCAGCGACAACGAGCGCATCTCCAGTTTGTAGGTCAGATCCTGGGGAAACTTGTTTTCCACCTTCAGGCTGTAGAACTCGGGCTTCTTGGCGTCCGGTCCCAGGGTCAGGATGAGCTGCGCGCCCTCATCCTTCTCCTTGGCGTAGGTCACCAGTCTGATTTTTTTCCCTTTCGGCTCGAAGCGGGCATAGATCGTTTCGCCCGGATGGATCAACACCGTGTTGGCTTTGTCCGCGGCGCTCGCGGGCAGGAAGAGAGAGGCGAGGAAAACGAACGCAAGGAGGAGACGTTTCATGGGATACTGGGACTCGGGGCGGGGAGGGAGGTGCCGTAAGAAGCAGTCTCGACGCGGGGTCTTCAACTGCAGAATGCGGCTGTGTCACCTCGTCTCATTTCCCGTTGACCGGGGCGAAAGCCGAGGGCTTCATGGGTGGCATGGTGCCGAGCGTTTTGATCGTCGACGACGAGAAGCATACCCGCGAAGGCCTCCAGCAGGCGTTGCAGGAGCATTATGATGTCTCGGTGGCGGCGAACGCCGACGAGGCGTTCAACCTGATGGATGCGTCGGTCTTCGAGGTCATCATCACTGACCTGCGGATGCCCGGCAAAAGCGGCCTCAAGATCATCGACAAGGCCCTGGCCCTGGCCAACAAGCCGGCCGTGATCATGATGACGGCCTACGGGAGCATCGACTCGGCCGTGGAGGCGATGAAACGCGGCGCCGTGGATTTCCTGACCAAGCCCGTCCAGATCGAGCGCCTGGAAATCCTTATCCAGCGGGCGCTGAAGACCAA
>JANMTJ010000648.1:0-5790 GCA_031390295.1 Oleiharenicola sp. | reverse complement strand
CATTCGACCAGATCAGCGCCCTCTATCCGCTCGCGGCATTCGACCAGAACAGCGCCCTTTACTACGTTCCCGACCCGCTCCCCGTTCATGCCCTGACGGTCGTCGCGTTCATCGGCGCCATCACCGCGCTCCTAGGCGCGTTGATCGCCTGCGCCCAAAACGACATCAAGCGCATCCTCGCTTTCTCCACCGTCTCGCAGCTCGGCTATATGATGCTGGCCATTGGCGTCGGCTCTTGGACCGCAGCGATTTTCCACCTGCTGACCCACGCCTTCTTCAAGGCCCTGCTCTTCCTCGGTGCCGGCTCGGTCATCCACGCCGCCCACCATGAGCAGGACATCCGCCGGCTCGGCGGCCTGCGCGGGCCGATGCGCACCACCTTCGTCACTTTCGCCATCGGCATGATGGCCCTCGCCGGTGTGCCCTTCCTCTTCTCCGGCTTCTGGTCCAAGGAGGCGATCCTCCACGCCGCGCACAGCTGGGATGTCTCCCATCTGCCGCTCTACGCCGGACTCACCGCCGTCGTGCTCACGGCCTTCTACATGACGCGCCTCGTCGCCGAGGTTTTCTTCGGCGCACCACGCTCGGACGCGGCCGGTCACGCCCATGAAAACGGTCCGGCCATCACCGTGCCCCTGATCCTGCTCGCCGCCGGCGCCGTCCTGCTCGGCTTCCTTGGGACGCCTGCCTTCCCCTGGCTGCAGGCCCGGCTGCTCGGCGAAACCGCCGTCCACGGCCATTCGCTCCTTGAGGGCGGCGGGCTCATGATGCTTTCGATCCTGCTGGTGGCGGTGGGTCTCGGTGCCGGCTGGGCCCTCTACGGCCGTCGCTTGCGCACCAAGGCCGAAGCGCCCGACCCGCTGGCCGTCCGCGCCCCCGGCGTGATCGCCGCGCTGGCGAACCGCCTCGGCTTCGACGAGTTTTACGCCGCCACGGTCGGCCGCCTGTGCTCCGGCTTCGCGACATTCTCCACCTTTCTTGAAATCTATGCCTGGGACGGCGCCATCCGCTTCCTCGCCCGGCTCGGCGAGTTCACCGGGCTGGTCAGCCGCGAGAATGACGAGGGCGCACTCAACGAGGGCTTTGACGCCGCCAGCCGGAAGCTACGGGGGACAGGTGTGGCCTACTCCAAGGCGCAGACCGGTGACGCCCATGGCTACCTGCGTTCCCTCGCCCTCGGCTTCGTGCTGTTGCTGATCCTCGTGATCCTGGGAGGTGCCCGGTGAACTCCCCCAATCACATCGTTCTCATTCTCCTACTCCTAATCATTCTCTCTTCCTGCCGTCTATGGCTCGCAGAGGGAGAACGAGGAACGATTAAGAGTATGAGAACGATTGGCAGCCTGCGGGTGCCAGGAGGTTCGCGATGAAGGACTGGCCCCTGCTCTCCCTCATCATCTTCACCCCGTGGGTCGGGGCGCTGCTGGTCTTTGTGTTGCGCCGCCGGGTCTCGGCCGGTCTCGGCCGCCTCCTCCCGATCCTGCTCAGCCTTTCCACGCTGATTCTCGGCGGCCTCGCGCTCGGGCGATTCGATCCCTCGATCACCGGCCTGCAGTTGGTCGAGAAGCACGTGTGGATCACGGCGCTGAACGTCCATTATCACCTCGGTCTCGACGGCCTGAGCCTAGTGCTGGTCCTGCTCACCGGCATCATCTCCCCGCTCGCGCTTTTCGGCACAACGCGCTCGATTCGCTGCCCCGCGATCCATGGCGCCCTGTTCCTCCTCCTCCAAGGCAGCGCCCTCGGGGTCTTCCTCGCGCTGGATTTCTTCCCGTGGTTTGTCTTCTGGGAGCTGAGCCTCATTCCGGCGTTCTTCCTCATCAAGCTCTGGGGCGGCCCGGGTGCGGCCCGCGCGGCCTACCAGTTCGTCATCTACACCATCGGAGGCAGCGCCTTTATGCTGCTGGGTTTCGCCGCCCTGTACACCGCGGCCGGCACCTTCGATTTCGTCGAGCTCGCCGCCCTCGCCCGCGACGGCACCCTGGCGGCGAAGCTCGCCGCGACCGGCTCGTTCTGGCCGCAGGCCGTGTTCCTCGGTGTCCTCCTCGGCCTCGCGGTCAAGGTGCCGCTGTTTCCCTTCCATGCCTGGCTGCCCCCGGCGTACGCTGAGGCCCCGACCGGCACCTCGATGTTTCTCACGGGCGTCATGTCCAAGATGGGCGTCTACGGGTTCCTCCGCATCCTCTGGCCGCTGTTCCCGGCGCCCCTCCATGCGGCGGCCGGCCCGCTCCTCTGGCTCGCCCTCGGCGGCGTGGTGCTCGCCGCCTTCGCCGCGATGAAGCAGACCGACCTCAAGCGCATGGTCGCCTACTCGTCCGTCAACCACCTCAGCTACTGCCTCCTCGCCCTCTTCGCGGTCGCCGCCAGCGGGCCGGCCCATCCGGATGCCGTCGCGGCCGCGCTCAGCGGCACGATCCTGCAGCTTTTCAACCACGGTCTGTCCGCCGCCGCGCTCTTTTTCTGCGTCGGCATCCTCGAGTCGCGCTCCGGCGGGTTGCGCGGCCTGAATGACTTCGGAGGCGTCCGCACCGCCGCCCCGGTCTTCGCCGGGCTTTGCGGCATCGCGATGTTCTCCTCGCTCGGCCTGCCCGGCCTCAACGGCTTTGTCGGCGAGTTCCTGATCTTCCGCGGCGTCTTCGGGCTCGCCCCGTGGGCCGCGGCCGTCGCGACCCTCGGCCTCCTTGCCACCGCGCTCTTCCTCCTCACCTTCTGGCAGCGCGTCTTCCATGGCCCGGCCGCCGGGGCCGGTGTCAATTTCCGCGACCTCGACACCGGGGAGCTCGTCACGCTGCTGCCGTTCATCGTGCTGATGTTCGTGCTCGGCGTCTTCCCGCAGCTGCTCGCCGGACTCATCAACCCGCTCATCACCACTTGGGCGGCCACTTTGCCATGACCAGCACTAAGCACATAGCTTTAAGCCATAAGCTCCAAGACGACAGCATCTGCCTGCTGAAGCTTATCGCTTTTTGCTTACTGCTTAACGCTCCCGTATGAACGCCCTGCCCTGCACCATCTATGTGTCGTTCATCGGCGCCCTCCTCGCGCTGGCGGCCGGCTCACGCTCGGCCGGGGCGGCCCGTATCGTGGCCCTGCTCACCGCCCTGACGGCCTGGGGCCTCACCCTCGCCGCCGCCGTGGACTTTGTCCCCGCCGCCGGCCTGCAGGAATTGGTGAACCTGCCGTGGATCCCCGAATTCGGCATCCGTTACCACCTCGCCGCCGACGGCATCAGCCTGACCCTCCTCGTCCTCACCGGCCTCGCCGCGACCGCCGGCGTGCTCTTCTCGTGGAACATCAAGGAGCGGACCGGCGAGTTCTTCGCCCTCTACCTCACGCTCATCGGCGGCGTCTACGGCGTGTTTCTCAGCGCGGACGCCTTCGTGCTCTTCGTCTTCTACGAGATCGCCATCGTGCCCAAGTATTTCCTCATCGCGAACTGGGGTTCCACCAACCGCGAATACGGCGCGATGAAGCTCGTGCTTTACTCCTTCGCCGGCAGTGCGCTCGTGCTCGCCGGTGTGCTCTGGGCCTACGCTGCGGGCCGCGCCACCGGCTTCGGTTTCCCCGAGCTGATTGCCGCCACCGGCCGGCTCGACCTGATGCAGCAGACCGGCATCTTCGCCCTCGTCTTCCTCGGCTTTGCCACCCTGGCCGGCATGTTCCCGCTCCATACCTGGGCGCCGACCGGCCACGTCGCCGCCCCGACGGCCGCCTCGATGCTGCTGGCGGGCGTGGTCATGAAGCTCGGCGCCTACGGCTGCCTGCGCGTGGCCCTGCCCCTTTCGCCCGAGGCGTTCCATCTGCTGCAGCCGTACATCGCCTGGCTGGCCGTCATCGGCATCATTTACGCCGGCTTCGTCGCGCTGGTGCAGGAGGACTTCAAGTTCGTCATCGGCTACTCCAGCGTGAGCCACATGGGCTTTGTCCTGCTCGGTCTCGCAGCGGCCAACGTCACCGCGGTCAGCGGCGCGGTCTTCCAGATGTTCTCGCACGGCGTCATCGCCAGCCTGCTCTTCGCCGTGGTCGGCCGCATGGTCTACGAGCGCACGCACACGCGGCAGCTGGCCGACCTGCGCGCCCTGCCCCTGCACCGGATGCTCCCCTTCCCCGCGGTTGTCTTTGTCCTCGCCGGCCTGGCGTCGATGGGCCTGCCGGGCTTCAGTGGTTTCCCCGCCGAGCTGACGATCCTCATCGGCACGTGGCAGACCAACCCCGTGTGGGCCCTGGGTGCCGCCGTCGGCGTGCTGGTCGCCGCCGCCTTTACCCTGCGGGCCATCCAGGTTTCATTCTTCGGCCGGACCGGACCTGACATCTGTGTCACGCCGCTTGAAATCCTGCCGGCGGTCACCTGGCCGGAGAAGGCCGGCGCCCTCCTGCTGCTGGGCGCGACGATCTATCTCGGGCTCAGCCCGGACACGCTCCTGGACTGGATCCGGCCGGCGCTGCAATCGCCCTACTTCCACGCCATCCTCACCGGAGGTGCCTCATGAACGCTGCTTACGCCGAACTCTTCCAGGCGCTGCGACCCGAGACCCACCTGGTGGTCGGGGCCGTGCTCGTGCTCACCCTGGACATGATCTGGGCGCGCCACCGCCCCGCCAACCTGCCTGCGCCGCAGTCATCGCGGCAGGCAGGCCGCCATCACGTCGCCCTTCTGCTCGGCACCATCGCCCTCATCTCGGCGGGCTACGCCGCCATCACGCTTGGCACCCTCGGCCAGGTTTACGGCGGTATGCTCATGATCGACCAGCTCGCGGTCGCGACCCGCGTCGGCGTCATCGGGCTCGCAGGCCTCGCCCTGGCCCTGCTGCCCGATTCGAAGCGCCTGCGCAACCCTGCGGAGTTCACCGCCATTCTCCTGTTCGCCACCACGGGTTTCACCCTGATGGCCGCCGCCAACAACCTCCTGATCGCCTTCCTCGCCCTCGAGCTGGCCAGCCTCTCCCTTTATGTGCTGGCGGGCTTCGACAAGACCAACCCGGATTCGGCCGAGGCCGGCCTGAAGTATTTCCTCTTCGGCGGGATGGCCGCCGCCTTCCTGCTCTTCGGCTTCAGCCTGCTGTACGGCCTGACGGGCTCGATCAACCTTGGACAGATTGCCACGCACCTCTCCATGCAGGGCCAGCCGCCATTGCTGGTGGTCGCGCTCGTGATGGTGCTGGTCGCCTTCGGCTTCAAGGCCGCCGCCGCCCCCTTCCACCTCTGGGCCCCTGACGTTTACCAAGGTGCGCCCGCCCCCGCCGCCGCCCTCATCGCTTCGGCCTCGAAGCTCGCCGGGCTCGTCCTCTTCACCCGCCTGCTCTGGCCCGGTCTCGGCGGCACCGCGGGTACCGTGGCGCACCTGCCGATCACGGTCGGCTGGGCTCCCATCGTCGCCATGCTGGCCGTCGCCTCGATGCTGCTCGGCAACATCGGCGCGCTGGCCCAGTCCAACGTGCGGCGCCTGCTCGCCTACTCCGCCATCGCCCACGCCGGTGCCCTGCTCCTCGGCGTCATCGCCGCCGGCCGGGTCGGACCGGGACCACTCTTCTACTACGCAGCCACCTACGGCCTCGCCACCGTCGGGGCCTTCGGCGTCATCGCCGCCCTCGAGTCCGCCGGTCCGGTCCACCGGCTCACTGATCTGGCCGGGCTGCACCGCCGCTCGCCCCTGCTGGCCGGCTGTCTTGCGGTCTTCATCCTCTCGCTGGCGGGCATTCCGCCGCTCGCCGGATTCTTCGGCAAGTTCGCGGTCTTTGCCTCGGTGCTTCAGCTCGGCGGTGTCGCGGGTCCGGCCGGCTGGCTGGTGATC
>JANMTJ010000646.1:0-1582 GCA_031390295.1 Oleiharenicola sp. | reverse complement strand
AAATTCTCACGGTCAATGCTTCGCGCGTGAAACCCGGCGGACTCCTCATCTACGCCACGTGCTCTCTCAGTCATCACGAGAACCACGACATCGTCGCCACCTTCCTGAAGGCACATCCGCAGTTCAAGCCCGAGCCCTCGGCCGACACCCACGGCGGCACTTTCGACGGCCTGGGCACGCTACTCTTGCCTGGCACCCGCAATACCGACGGGTTCTATGTCAGTTTGCTCCGACACTCTGCTTAGTCCCATGCGCGCTGCAACCTGCGCCATTCTCTGCCTGCTGGTTTTTGCCCCACCATCGCCGGGCACCGAGGCTGTGGTCTTGCTGCACGGTCTGGCCAGGACGGACAAGTCGATGACCAAGATGGCGACGGCCCTCGAAGTCGAAGGCTTCACCGTGCTGAATGTCGACTACCCTTCACGCGAAGCCACCGTTGAGGCGCTGGCCACCAAGGTCATCAAAGCCGTGCTGGCCGACCCGAAACTCAAGGACGCCACGCGAATCCATTTCGTCACGCACTCGATGGGCGGGATACTGGTCCGACAGTATCTCAAGACCAAACGCCCGGACCGGATGGGCCGCGTGGTCATGCTGGGGCCACCCAACCAAGGCAGCGAAGTGGTGGACCAACTGGGAGACACAGCCGTGTTCAAGGCGATCAACGGTCCGGCCGGCCAGCAGCTTGGCACCGGACCCGACTCCGTGCCCAATCAGCTCGGTCCGGTGGACTTCGACCTGGGTGTGATCGCCGGCGACCGATCCATCAACTGGATCAACAGCCTCATGATCAAGGGACCCGATGATGGCAAAGTGTCGGTCGAGCGCACCAAGGTCGCGGGCATGAAGGCCCACCTCGTCGTCCATGCCACCCACCCCTACCTCATGAAAAACGCCCGGGTGATCCGTGAAACGATCCACTTCCTCCGTCACGGACGATTCACTGCAACGCCAGCACCCGAGGTCATGCGGTCCAGCCCGTGACTTCGCGGATGACGCGCGCCACGTCCTCGTCGCTCAACCCCGGATGCATCGGCAGGGACAGGACGGTGTCGCACGCCAGTTCCGTGTGGGGGAAAGAGAGCGATGCATCGTGATACGCCGGCTGTCGGTGGATTGGCTCGGGATAGAGCACGCCGCACAGGATGCCCTTCTTCTCCAGATGCGCCCGAAGGTCTTCGCGCCGCGGCGAGCGGACCACAAACTGGTGCCAGCAATGGGTGCGGCCTTCCGCCGCCACGGGCAAGGTGAGTGTGGTGCCCTTCAACCCGGCCAGATACTGCCCCGCGATGGCCGCGCGCCGGGCGTTCTCGGTGTCGAGCCGGCCGAGCTTCACCCGGAGAATCGCAGCCTGCAACTCATCCAGCCGGCTGTTGCGCCCGTGCGCCTCGCTCACGTAGCGCTTGCGCCAGCCGTATTGCCGCAGCAACCGCACCTGATCGAGGAGCCCGGCATCGTTGCCGCACACCGCCCCGCCGTCGCCGAGCGCCCCGAGGTTCTTGGTGGGATAAAAGCTGAAGGCCGCCAACTGCCCCCAGGTGCCCGCCTTGCGTCCGCCGACCGCCGCACCGTGGGCCTGCGC
>JANMTJ010000620.1:0-3044 GCA_031390295.1 Oleiharenicola sp. | reverse complement strand
CGCCAAGCCGGTCGAGCGATCGTTTATCCTGACCGCGCCCTGAAACTCATGCATGTTCTGGTCTTTTGTGACGATCTCTACCACCCGGCCGCCACCGTGCGCGCCGGACTCGCGCCACTGGCGACCGGCGGCGTGTTCGCCTTCGATTGGGTGGAGAACGCGGCCGGCTGGGATCCGCGGCAGTTGCACGGCCATGACGTCGTGCTGCTTTCAAAGTCGAATGTCTGCTCCGCCATGGATAAAAATCCCTGGCTGGCCGGCCCGACCGAGGATGCGCTCGGAAAATTCGTCCGTGCCGGTGGCGGGCTCGTGGCGGTGCATTCCGGCACGGCCAGCTACGAGGACGTGCCAGCCGTGCGCGCGGTGCTCGGCGGCGTGTTCACGAGTCATCCACCACCATGTCCCGTGACAGTCGAGCCAATGCGCGGTCATCCGCTGTGCGCGGGCGTGGACTCGCCGTTCACGATCCAGGACGAACATTACCAGATGATACTCGATGATCCGGCGGCGGATATCTTCCTGCACACGCGTTCCGAGCACGGCGTGCAGCCGGCGGGATGGACTCGGTCCGAGGGGACCGGACGCGTCGCCGTGCTCACCCCGGGGCATTTTCCGGAAGTCTGGCTGCAGGCCGGCATGCAGCGGCTCCTGTTGAATGCCTTGCGGTGGGTCGTGAAGCCGCGTGGTTAGTCCAACCCCGGCCGTTTTGACCGGGCTATATTCCGGGAGCACCAACGCGGCGGTAGAATTCGACATACCGGTCCACGATGCGCGTGGCCGAAAACAGGGTGACGGCCCGCTCGCGGGCGGCGGCGCCCAACGCGGTGCGACGGGCGGGCTCGGCGAGCAAGGACTCGACGGTGCGGGCCATGGCGGTCGTGTCGCCGAACGGGACCAGCACGCCGCTCTTGCCCGACTCCACCACCTCGGGAATGCCGCCGACCGCAAACGCCACGCTTGGGCAGCCAAACGTCATCGCTTCCAGAATGCTCAGGCAGAAGCTTTCCAGCTCGGACGTGAAGAGGCCCAGGTCGGCGGCGTGGAGGTAGTCCTCGATCGCCGTGACGTTTTCCCGGACGACGATCCGGTCGGCGATGCCGAGCCGGGCTGCCTCGGCCACCAGCGGAGCGGAATCACCCCCGGCGAGCACCACGAGCTTGAACGACCCGCTTGGGCGGAGCAAGGCGACCGTCTGAAGCAGCAGGTCTATGCGTTTGACCGGGCGGAGATTGGAGAGGTGCAGCAGCATGGCCTCGCCCGGTGCCAGACCGAGCTCGGCGCGCACGGCGTCGCGGGTGCGCGTGGGCTGCTGCGGCGCAAAGAAATTGGGGATCACCTCCACGGTCCCGGCATAACCGAGGTGGGTGCGGACCTCGCCTTGGAGAAATTTGGACACCGTGGTAACGCCGTCCGCCATTTCCAGTGCGTGCCGGATGGCCGGACCGTAGCCGGCGTCGCTGCCCAGCAGCATCACGTCGGTGCCGTGCAGGGTGACGATGACGCGCGGGCGCGATTCCGCGGGAAGCATGGACCGGGCGAGCATGGCAGCGGTGGCGTGGGGCACGGCATAGTGCACGTGGAGCACGTCGAGCTGCTGGGCGGCGCTGACCTCGGCCATCTTCACGGAGAGCGGCAGGGTGTAGTCCGGGTACTTGAAGAGGTCGTAGTCGTTGACCTTGACCGGGTGGAAATGAATCCGGGGCTGGTTGCGCGGCAGGCGAAAGGGCGGGGCGTGGCTGATGAAGTGGATCTCATGGCCGCGCTCGGCCAGTTCCGCCCCGAGCTCGGAAGCCAGGATGCCGCTGCCACCCACGGACGGGTGGCAGGTGAGGCCGATGCGGAGCGGACGGTCAGACATAACGGGGGATACCGACCAAGACCTTTGGCCACGAAAAGGCACGAAAAGCGTTTGAGCTGCCATCGGGGGTGTTCCGCGCCGCTATAGCGGCCCTGAAGGTCTCGTTTGCCATCAGATTCTTGTGACTGTTTGTGGCCATAACTTCCGTCTCAGAACCTGCTGCTGGCGTGGGTGAGCTGGGCGAGCGAGCCGAACACGAGCGGGTCGTTGGGCCAGAGCGGCTGGGCGTGCGCGACCCCGGCGTTGAGGCCCAGCACGCGGGCACGGGCCAGCTGCAGCTCGACATAGTTGCGCGATTTGGTCTGGGACGCATGCGCCTCCATGGCGGCGGTCCAGGCGGACATGATTTCGGGGGCGGAGATGTCGATGAGGACCGCGGGCGTGCCGGCCGGTTCCGAACCGGGACCCAGCGCGTAGAAGAAAAGCCCGCCGATCGCGTGCGGGGTGAGTTCGCGCAGCTCGGCCACGCCGCCGTAACGGGCCAGCCGGGTGGCGTCGCGCACAATCGTGCCGAGACGCCAGTGATCGGGGTGCTGGTTTTGCTCGGTGGTGGGCGAGAGCACGAGGGCCGGGCGCAGGCGGCGGAGGATGGCGGCCAGTTTCAAGGCGTGGGCGGAGCGAATCTCCAGGTGGGCGTCACCGTCGAGGCTGAGAAATTCGATGGTGGCCCCGAGCAGCTTGGCCGCTTTCTCGGCTTCCTGGGTGCGCTCGGCGGGTGCGCCGTTGGTCCCGGCCTCGCCGCGCGAGCAGACCACCAGATGCACCGGACGACCGGAGTGGGCCTCGCGGGCGATGATGCCACCGCAGCCGAATTCGATGTCGTCGGGGTGCGCGCCAAAGGCAACGAGCGGAGCGCGGTCAGACGGATTGGCGTGTTTCATCGGAGAAAGGGCGGGAGCAGCTGCGTGACCCGCGATTAAGCGCCCGCGGCGGGTTGGAATTCGGTGTAGGCTTCATCGGAGCGGTCAATGGGGTCGCGGGTCAGGAAGTTTATCTCAGGCGCATCGGCTTTGTTCAAGTAAGCCTGTTCCCCGGCACCGGCGATGTAATGCGTGCAGTGGATCACGGATTGCATCCATCCCAGACGGCTGTCGCGGGTGGGACTGACCTGCTCCTTGGCAAACTCGACCGGCGGGAGCGTGACGTAGCAGTCACCACCCTCATGCAGACAAAGCTTGCCATCGGG
>JANMTJ010000615.1:0-2452 GCA_031390295.1 Oleiharenicola sp. | reverse complement strand
GCTGAAATTCACGCTCGGTAGCATGATGGCGTTAAGCTTCTCAAGCAAAGGTGAAGGCCCGGAGACGCCCGCCGCTGACAACGGTTGTTCGGTCAGGACACCCGGCCGCCGCCAGGCTTGGTCCACTTCGTTTATCATCTGCCTGCCGGTGAGAGTGCGTTCACTCTCCATGCGCTTGAGAAAGTATCCGGCCGCGGCATTCCCCGCATCCCTCGCCTCGACTGCCCGAAACGTCCTGGTCGCGGCGGCGGGATCTCCGGCCAGATACTGACTGCGGCCCTTGGCAACCAGAGCGGGTACATCCTGTTTCGCAGGTGCCTCGACCGCGGGCTCAGCCAACGTGCCCCCGGCGACTATGACTTTTTTCTGCGGCACAGCATCCAGGCTGGCCAGCAAGGCTTTCCCCGCCTCATACGAAGGGTTCAAGGCCAGCAATTCCCCCAGCTTCTGCCGCGCCCCTGCCAGATCGCCCGTGTCACGGGCATACAAGGCCTCAGCCATCAGTTGCACCTGACGCTCACCCGTGCCGGCTGGCGGCGCAGCCAATGCTTGGGCGCAGGCCAGGATCAAAACGAGGGCGAGAATGCTGCAGGAACGTTTCATGCGGACGGAATTCATTGACCGGTGTTGGCAACACCCTGGACGGGTGGCGGGGCAAGAGTTTTGGGCTTGGTGGTCTTGCCGGCGAGTTGGGCCGTCGGGTGCAACACCCGCATCTCCGGGACCGGCAGGCCCGGCATGGTCCGGGTCACAATTACCTCGGGTGGATCAAGCTGGATGCGCTCGATGCGATAGGTGGCGCCATCAAAAGCGAAAGTATCGCCCTCGTGCAATTCATGCGATTTGCCCGCGATACCCGGGAGCTTGAATACGGCCAGCGGCGTGTCGGTCAACTTGCGGGACCGGCTGTCGAGCACGACCTCGGCACCGGTTTGCTCGTCCATGAGCACCGCGAGAGCCGCGACATCGTAGACCGGCCCCGGTTCACTGCTCTCGACGGTGACCTTGCGCACATCAAAACTTTTCAAAGTCAGGCCCAGCTGGTCAAACCGGCGGCCGGCACGCGCCAGGAGCGTCTCGGGTGACTGCGGACTGACGAACGCGACCAGATAATCGCCCGGGACACCGAAGTAGCCGAGGAGCTGCAGGCGATAGGGTTCAAGTCTCACCGCGAGCAGTTCCAGCCCGAACACCACGCCGCCCGGCTCGGCGGGAGATTGCGGCGGCGTGACGGCAAAGGACCGGGCGACCGTGTTGTAGTAGATGACCGGCGGGGTGAAAACTTCGTAGAGCCAGCCGCTGCCCTGGGATTGCGCGGGTGCCTTGGGCCACGCCGTCACCGTGGCCTCTGGCAAATGCCACTGAGTCGCGGCATAGGCCGGACCGGCCAAGTCCGGTGAAGTCGCCTCGCCCTGCAGATACCGGTTGCCGGTCTGCTGGCGCCAAACCCAAATCAGGCTCAACCCCACCGCGCCCACCATCAGGGTGAGCAATGCTTTGTCGTAAAACCTCTTGATTAACTGACTCATGGATTGGCAGTGAAGGGGTTGTCAATTGGCAGAACGAATTCCACCGTGACGGCAAACTTTGAAAGGCTTTCCCTGACCAGCGGCACCGGTGATCCGGCAGTGACCGCCTGAGCAATTGAGGCCGCACTTTCCGCGGCAGCCAGAGGCTCCACCTCCACGCTTCGCACCCCGACGGGCTGACGGAAGGTAGCGAGGCTGTTCATAAAATTGCGCAGCGCTGCCGTCTGTCCGGTGAATTCCAAGCGGAAAGCCACACTCTCCACCTGGCCCGGTTGCCGCAGGGACAACGAGCGGTCCAGTTCGAAGAAATCGTCTGCGCGATCCCGCGAATCACGCGGTCCGTCTGCGACCGGCCTTTCCCGCCGTACGGCAAGGAGCGCCAGGGGGCGGGACTCCAGCAACGTCTCTACGAGATACTGCGTGGCGAGTTGCTGGCGGTGCACGGTGGCAAGCTGGTCCACCGCCGGCCCTTCATTCGTATGCGTGGCAAAACCGAAGCGCTCGTGCGGCTTGAGCACCACTTGCGCCCGGGCCGCCCGGGTACGCAGCTTCTCGACAAAATTTGCCAGCTCAAAGAACGCATCGACCGATTTGGCCGGAGGAGGCACCGCGAACACGGTGGGTTCCCGGCCTTGCAGGGCCACGCGCAATTCGGCCAGCAACCGGCCGCATGAGGTCAGGTCCATGGCGATGGCCGCCTCGTTTTCAGGACTCAAGGCCGGTGACTGGCGCGCCAGCCAGTCCCGCTCCTGCTTTTTCTGTTCCAAGGCTGCCAGCGCCCGGCCGGCGGAGAGGCACGACTCCCTCAGCATCCATCCCTCGGTCATCACAAGGACGAGGCACACGGCGATGACCGAGGTGAACTGATTAACTGGCAGCATAGGGTTCATCGGTCAGAGCGGGTGCGCGGCATCGGTCACCAG
>JANMTJ010000598.1:0-1878 GCA_031390295.1 Oleiharenicola sp. | reverse complement strand
CTGATCCTGATCGATGTGGTCTCGGTCGCGGGCGTGACCTTTGGCCTGCCGCTGTGGGATTTGGTCAAATACGAGTCTTATGCCACCGGCGAGCTGATGGCGCTGCGCTCGGAAAAGATCGAGGTGGCGGGCATCGGGGAGGGCACGGGCCGCTACCGTTGCCGGATTCGCACGGAGGACGCGGGTCTGGCTCCCTTCCTGACCCTGAACTGGCACGCCGTTTTCCGCGCGGCGTTCGAGGGCCGATACGGCGCGGTGGATGTGCGCGCGTACCGGTTCATCCACGGCTATTTCAACGCCGCGATGGCCTTGAACACCTCGGGCGTCCAGCGCCAGGGGCGGCTGCTGCGGGCGACGGAAGACTTCAACGCGGTGCTCCGGTGAACCCGGGGTGAGGGCGCAGAAAACTTGTTGGCAAAGCCGGGGACTATACTCTGGCTGACGCCATGGAGTCGCCCGTCCCGCGGTCAGTTCCAGACCGGATAGAAACCCGACAGGCTGCCATCATCTTCGTGGCGGCCCTGCTGTTCGGCGCGTGGGGCTTCAGCGTGGGCTGGCAGAGCCGCAATCTGCCCGGCATCGAGTTCCGGCAGGCCCAGACCGCGCTCTCCATCCATTTCATCCAGGAGGAACGGAATTTCTCCATCGACTACCCGACACCGGTGCTCGGCAAGCCCTGGTCCATCCCGATGGAGTTTCCCCTCTATCAATGGACGGTCGTCCGGGTCAGCGACCTGACCGGCTACAGCCCCACGAAGGCCGGCCGGCTCGTCACCGTGGCGTGCTTCTACCTGATGCTGCCGGCGGTGTGGCTGCTGCTGGGCCGCTGGGGTGTGGCGCCGGGCCGCCGGTGGCTGACACTGGCGGTGATCGTGTCGTCCCCGTTCTACATTTTCTACGGGCGGGGTGTCTTCATCGAGACGATGGCGCTGATGTTCTGCGTGTGGTTCTGGGTGGCGTTTGAGCTGGCGGTGGAGCACCGGCAGCGGGGTTGGCTGGCGCTGGCTGTCCTCGCCGGGACCGGGGCCGGCCTGGTGAAGGTCACGACTTTTCTGCTCTACCTGATCCCGCCCGCAATCTGGGCGATCCGCCGCTTGTGGCAGTCGAGAAGGGCGGGGGCCTGGCGGACGGAGATCGGCTGGATGACCGCCGCAGTGGCCGTGCCTTGCGGGGTCACCCTGTGGTGGCTCCGCCACGCCGATGCGGTGAAATCCGCCAATCCGCTCGCGGGGTTTCTCACCTCCGCCAACCTGCAGGAGTTCAACCTGGGCAATGGGGCCATGCGGGTGTCGCCGGAGCTCTGGGCGATGAAGTGGCGCATCATCTCGGCCGAGCTGACGTGGTTTCCGCTGGTCGTCGCCTGTCTGTTGCTGGCGCTGTTCACCGCCCGGCACCGGCTCGCGGGAATGGCGCTTTGCGCCGGGGTGTTCATCGCCGCGCTGGTGATCTTTCCCCAACTCTACGCGATCCATGACTACTACTTCATGGCGAGCGCCCTGCTGCTGCTGCTGTTCATGGGGCTGGCATTGACGGGCCTGGCGGAATCCCGGGCGCCGCGCTGGCTGTCCGGAGCGGTCTTGCTGACGGTCGTCGGCTGCCAAGCCGGACGGTATCTCGAGCATTACTATCCCACCCAGAGCGCGTATAGCAGCGGCGGCGACGGGCTGACAGCCGCGCTCAAGGCCATGACCAAGCCCGACGAGGTGATCGTGGTCTTCGGTCACGACTGGAACTCGATGATCTCCTTTTATGCGCAGCGCCGGGCCATCATGGTGCGCGAAGTGGAACGGGCGTCACCCGAACGCCTCGCGCGATCGCTCGAGCTGCTGGGCGACACGAAAATCGGGGCGGTCGTGCTGGATGACCGGGCGGACAATG
>JANMTJ010000591.1:0-3147 GCA_031390295.1 Oleiharenicola sp. | reverse complement strand
GAAATCGTGAATTCCGCGGCCAATCCGTATACGAAGGGATCCGCCGTCGCCAATACCGCCTTCAGGGTCGGGGACAGCTACCAGTATCGTGTGCTCGATGTGTTCTCGAAAGCTGTGCAGGCGACCTATACAGCAGAGGTCACGCAAGTCAGCGATAGCGAGGTGACGTTCAGCAACGGGGAAGCTGTGGACTTGCTCGGCAGTCTGCTCGTAAACCGCCAGGGACTCCGCTTGTCACCTAATCAGATCCTGCCCCTGGATTACACTGTGGGAAAACGCTGGACAACACGCTACACCGTTACCGATCGGGGGGGCACGGCGACCGCCGATATCGACGGGCATGTCGTAACGCGCGAGCGGACCACCGTACCGGCCGGGACCTTCGACGCGTTCAGGATGGAGTATCGCGGCTCCGTCAGCGGAAATTTCGGCAGACTCGAGATCTCGACGATCATTATCCGGGCGCCGGAGCTGCTGCGCGCAAATCTGGTGTTCCAGATCATTCGCAGAAACCGCGGCGTTCCCGTACACGCCGAGCGGACGGAGTTGGTTTCGTTCAAGCAAAGCTGAGATTGCCCTGCGGCGGAGCTTCTAAAAAAACTGCCGCGGCAGCCAGAGCACGATCGACGGGACGTACGTGCACAGGGCGAGCGTGACGAGCAGCGGCACCAGCCAGGGCAGGATCGCGATCGTCGTTCGTTCGAACGACAGCTTGGCGACCCGGGATAGTACGAACAAGACCGTCCCCATGGGCGGGTGCAGCAGGCCGATCATGAGGTTGAGCACCATCACCAGGCCGAAGTGCACCAGGTCGATGCCCAGCTTGACGCAGATCGGCGCCAGGATCGGCACCAGCAGCGTGATCGCGGCCGTCGGTTCGAGGAAGCAGCCCACGAACAGCATCAGCAGGTTGGCAAGCAGCAGGAACATGTAGGGGTTCTGCGTGAATGTGAGAACCATTTCCGCAACGGCATCGGTGACCCGGGTCACCGTCAACAGCCAGCCGAAGATCGAGGCTGCGGCGACGATGAACAGCACGGTGGCGGTGGTCTCGATGGTGTCCATCGAGATCTTGATCAGGCGCCGCCAGTCGAGCGTGCGGTACCAGAACAGGCCGAGGAACAGCGCCCACATCGAGGCCGCGATCGCGCCTTCGGTCGGCGTGAACACGCCCATGGTCATGCCGCCTATCAGTAGCACTGGCGTGAGCAGCGCCATGACAGCTGAAAAATTGAACAGCTTGTCCATCACCAGGAGCAGTCCGAACACGATGATGGTGGCCCAGCCACCCGGGACGTCCAGTTTCCAGAGCACCCAGATCGCCGCCGGCAGGGCGGCGACGATGACGATTTCCAGTCCGGCCTTGAACAGTTTCGTGGCCGAGAACGGCACGTCGCGGCCGTAGTTGCGGGTGTGCGCGAAGTAGGCGACGGTCAGCATCATGGTGACGCCCATCAGGATTCCGGGAATCACGCCGGCGAGGAACAGCTGGCCGATCGAGACGCCGGCCATCATGCCGTAGATCACGAAGGGCAGCGAGGGCGGGATGATCGGCCCCACGGTGGCCGAGGCCGCCGTCACGCCGACCGCGAATTCCTTCGAGTAGCCGTGGTCGGTCATCGCCTTGATCTCGATGGTGCCCAGGCCCGCCGCATCCGCGATCGCGGTGCCCGACATTCCCGCGAAGATCATCGAGCCGACTACGTTGACGTGGCCCAGGCCGCCCTTCATCCATCCCACCAGGGCGAGCGCGAAGTTGTAGATGCGGTTGGTGATGCCGGCCGAGTTCATCAGGTTGCCGGCCCAGATGAAGAACGGCACCGCGAGCAGCGGGAAGGAATCGACGCCGCCGTACATGCGGTGAATGACGACGAAATCCGGAATGGTGCCCGAGAGCATCACGTAGATCAGCGCGGCGCCCGCCATCGCCATGGCCACGGGCAGACCGCTCACCATCAGGGCGAGGAAGCTCGCCATCATGCCCCCGCCGGTCATCGCGCTTCTCCTTCCACTTCGGGCCGTTCCAGCGCGCTGTAGCCCTGCCGCCAGTGCCGCCAGGCCACGATCAGCGAGCGCCAGAACATCAGGGTGAAGCCGAACAGCATGGCACCGAACACCCAGCCCATCGGCAAGTCGATGATCGCCATGCGGGAGGAGCCGATGCGCTGGATCAGCAGCCAGGTCAGCCAGCTCGCGTAGCCGAGAAACAGGCAGCGGAAGACGTCCACGAAAGTGCTGAGCATGCGGCCCGCTGGCTTCGGGATCAGGCGATAGAGATAGTCCACCTGGATGTGGTTGTTCTTGCGCACCGACATGGCGGCGCCGATGAACACGATCGCCACCAGGAAATAGCGCGCTATCTCCTCGGTCCAGCCGGCCGGATCATTCATCACATAGCGCGTAAAGACCTGGTAGAACACGATGAACGCCAGCGTGGCGAACAGCGCGAGCGAGGCCCAGTCCTCCCAGCGGTACACGCCCAGGTCGACCGCCTCGTCCTCGACGTGGAATTGCCCGTCGTCGCCGAGGACGTGTTCCTGTTGCTCGCTCATCGGGGCCTAGTGGTTGTCGCGTGGCACGAACGGGCCGGATTTCCCAGCGAGGAAATCCAGGTCCGCGCCCTGGTCGGCCTGCAGCACGTGGTCGAAGTAGAGCTTCCAATAGCCGCGCGGCAGGGGCGATTTGGGTTTCTTCCACTTCAGCTTCCGTTTTTGCAGTTCGCGGGAAGAAACCAGCAAATTCAGTTTCCTCTTCGCGACATCCAGTTCGATCAAGTCGCCGTTCTGCACCAGCGCGAGCATCCCGCCCGCGGCCGCTTCCGGGACCATGTGCAGGATCACTGTGCCGTAGGCGGTGCCGCTCATGCGCGCATCCGAAATCCGCACCATGTCGGTGACGCCTTTCTTCAGCAGCTTCGGCGGCAGCGGCATGTTGCCGACCTCGGCCATTCCGGGGAAGCCCTTCGGGCCGCAGTTCTTCAGCACCATGATGCATTTCTCGTCGATGTCCAGCTTCGGATCGTCGATGCGCTTGTGGAAATCCTCGATGTTTTCGAACACCACGGCGCGGCCGCGGTGTTTCATGAGCTTGGGCGTCGCGGCCGAGGGTTTGATGATCGCACCGCCCGGACACAGGTTGCCGCGCAAC
>JANMTJ010000569.1:0-4718 GCA_031390295.1 Oleiharenicola sp. | reverse complement strand
AGGAGCGCGTCGCGCCCCTCCAGGCAGTCGAGCGCAGACCGAGACGGATAGATCGCTCGCCGCACTCCGACCCGTGGTAGCTGCGGGGCCTCGCGAATTCCTGCAGGGGCGATCGACGATTGCGGCAGTGCCGGGGCTCCACGGCTTGATGGCATTCGAGATACTCAATCTCGTTGACGGACGGCGCAGTGGTCTCGACATCTATCGGTATGTCGCCGCTGAAGCGCGCGAAGCCGGCGATCACTACTTCGGAGTGGTCACTTCCGAAGCAGTTCTCGCCTATCTGAGAAATGCAGTTACATCGGGTATGCTTCGCAGCCCGTAGCGTTACCTTGTCAATCGAGGTAGGCTTGAGCTACCGCGGTAAGTATTTTCGACCTTGCGGGCGGCACCGACGCACCCGGAGCAAACGGAGACTGGCCAATGAACGAGCTCAGATCGCGCTCTGGCATTCTTGCTTTGTCGACCTGGACCTTCCTCGCGGGATGCGGATCGACCGACACTCAGCAGCAGGCGACGAAAGATTCAACTGCGCCCCCCGTAGCCGCGCCTGTCCCAGATGCTGCGCGAGGTGCTGGTCGAATTATTTTCTCCCCAGCCCGTGGCCGGCCGGGTCTGATTCCGCGGGTGTCGGGCGGTTTATGACACTTGCCAAGGCCGGAGGGAAAATCTCAGCTCGGTCAATATATTCCCATGCCCATCCCCCGATCCCTCCTCCGATCCAGATCACTTGGCCCCCTGGCCGCCGTAGCCGTCCTCATCACCTGCTGTCCGGCCGCGCCGGACGCCGCCAATCCCCTGCTCACGCGCAGCCCCCTGCCCTATCAGCTGCCCCCTTTTGCGCAGATCAAGGACGAGCATTTTCTCCCCGCCTTCGAGCAGGGTATGGCGGAAAATCTCCAGGAAGTCTCGGCCATCGCCGCCAATCCCGCCGTACCCACCCTCGACAACACGATCATCGCGCTGGAGCGCAGCGGTGAACTGTTCAACCGGGTCAAAGTCGCCTTCGAGATCCTCACCGCGGCCCTCACCAATCCCCGGCTCGACCGGCTGGACAGTGAGCTTTCACCCCGCCTCGCGGCCCACAGCGATGCCATCCTGCTCAACCCGGCCCTGTTCGCCCGCGTCAAAAGCCTCCATGACCGTCGCCAGTCCCTCGGGCTCGATGCCGAGTCGGCCCGCCTGCTCGAGCGCTACTTCCAGGACTTTGTCCGCGCCGGCGCCCTGCTGTCCGGGGCGGACCAGACCGTCCTCAAGGCCATGAACACCGAACTCGCCTCGCTCGCCACGCAGTTCAAGCAAAACCTCCTCCAGGAGATCAATGCCTCCGTCGTGCTCGTCGACACGCGCGCGGAACTCGCCGGACTCAGTGACGCGGCCATCACCGCCGCCGCCAGTGCCGCCCAGGCCGCCGGCCACGGGGGAAAATTCCTGCTCCGCCTGACCAACACGACCGGCCAGCCGCCGCTGGCCTCGCTCCAGAACCGCGCCATCCGGGAAAAGGTCATGGTCGCCTCGCTCGGCCGCGGCAGCCGCGGGGGCGAGTTCGACAACCGCGGCCTCGTCACCCGCCTCGCCAGGATCCGCGCCGAGCGCGCCGCCCTGCTCGGCTATGCCAGCCACGCCGCCTACCAGCTCGAGGAGCAGACCGCCCGCACCGTGGACACGGTCAACCGCCTGCTGGCCCAGTTGGCGCCGCCCGCCGTGGCCAACGCCCGGCGCGAGGCCGCGGACATGCAGGCGCTCATCGATGCCGCCGGCGATGGCTATACCCTCGCGGCCTGGGACTGGGCGCTGAACGCCGAGAAGGTCCGGCAGGCCCGCTACGATTTCGACGAGAACGAACTGCGCCCGTACTACGAACTCAAGCGCGTGCTCGAGGACGGCGTGTTCTACGCCGCCACCCGGCTCTATGGGATCACCTTCAAGGCGCGCCCCGACCTCAAGGGCTACAATTCCGACATGGTGGTTTATGAGGTTTTCAACGAGGACGGCACGCCCCTCGCCCTCTTCCTCGGCGACTTTTACGCCCGGCCCAACAAGCGGGGCGGCGCCTGGATGGAAGCCTACGTGCCCCAGAACGGGCTCACCGGGACGAAACCCGTCATCGGCAACCACCAGAACATCCCGCAGCCCCCCGCGGACGAACCCACACTCCTCACCCATGAGGAAGTGCGGACGATGTTCCACGAGTTCGGCCACGCGTTGCACGGCATGTTCTCGGCCGTGCGTTACCCGAAATTCGCCGGCACCAACGTGCCGCGCGACTTCGTCGAGTATCCCTCGCAGGTCAACGAGCTGTGGCGCATCTGGCCCGAGGTGCTGAAGAACTACGCGAAGCACTACCGGACGGGCGAACCCATCCCGCAAGCCCTGCTCGACAAGATCGCGGCCGCCGCAAAGTTCAACCAGGGCTTCAAAACCACCGAGTCGGTCGCCGCCAACATCATTGACCAAGCCTGGCACCAGCTGAAACCCGGCGAGGTGCCCGCCCCCGGTCAGGTCGCGGAATTCGAGGCCGCCGCCCTGCGCCGGGCCGGGCTGGACTTTGCCCCCGTGCCGCCCCGTTACCGCAGCACCTACTTCTCGCATATTTTCTCCAGCTCGGACTACTCGGCGGGCTATTATTCCTATTTCTGGAGCGAGGTGCTGGATGCGCACACCGTCGAGTGGATCAAGGCCCACGGTGGCCTCACCCGCGCCAACGGCGATAGGTTCCGCTCGGCCCTGTTGTCCCGGGGCGGCAGTAGCGAGGCCCTCGACCTGTTCCGCGATTTCACCGGCAGCGACCCGGACATCCGCCCATTCCTTGCCCGACGCGGTCTTGAGGCTGCGCCGCAGTGAAGTTAAAATTTGTAAAGTTTTTTAACAGATGCAAAGGCGACAAACGCCCTGTTATCTGTCAACAGCTTGGGCAGACAAGGGATGACTTCTCCAATCACAGCTCATGACACCGCAGCCCGTCCCCGTAAATCGATGCGTGTCCTCTACTGTGATGACATGCGTGAACTCCGGCAGCTTCTGGTGATTGTGCTCGGTCGTGACGGGCACAAGGTGGACTCCGTGGCGGACGGCCATCTGGCCCTTGATCTGATCAAAAAAGGCGTGACGAGCTACGATGTCGTCATCACGGACCACCACATGCCCACCATCAGCGGCCTCCAGTTGGTCGCCGAGCTGCGCAACATGAATTACCCCGGCAAAATCATCGTCTTCAGCTCGGAACTGAGCACCGCAGTGGACACCAGTTACCGGCGGCACAAGGTGGATTACATCCTGCCCAAGCCGATTTTCCCCTCTGACCTCCGGGCGATCTTCGCGACGCTCTGAGTCCGGCTTTGCTCCCGCGAAAGCGGTTGAGTCTTGCGCGCAACCTTGGGATTAACCTCCCGATGAATCGCTCGCTCCTGTTACCGGCCCTCGTGATACTGGGTCTGCTGGCCGGCTGCTCCACCTATGACGCCAAGGTTGAGCGGGGTCGCAGCCTCGAGGGCGTGCAACGCTACTTCGTCCAGAGCAACCCCAACGACAACCGCGCCATCGACCACCAGATCGCGGCCGCGCTCAAGGCCCGGGGCGTTGAGGTCGAGACCGGTCCGCTGACGATGATGCCCGATGAAACCCAGGCGATCGTCACCTACCAGGATCACTGGACCTGGGATTTTGGTGATCGCCTGGTTTTTCTGCAGCTCATCGTGCGCGACCGGAAAACCAGCCAGACCTACGCCACGATCAAGTTCAGCGCCAAGGTGCCCTCCGGCAAACCGCTCTCCGCCATCGTGGACGAGCTGGTCGGCCGGCTGGGGACGGGCGCGAGGCGCTGATTGCGACCAAGCGCCAGCAAGGCCATCGGCGCCTTGTTTCCATCCTGCAGAATCAGGCAAACACCGCGTCGCGCTCGGCGGCGGTGAGTTCGCGCCACCGGCCCGGGACGAGGTCCGCCGGCTGGAACTGCCCGATGCGCACGCGGACCAGGCGCAAAGTCGGGTGCCCCACGGCGGCCGTCATGCGCCGCACCTGCCGGTTCCTGCCCTCGACGAGTTCGAGCGACAGCCAGCTGTCGGGCACCGATTTCCTCACCCGGATGGGCGGGACGCGGGGCGGCAACACTGGAGCGGGATCGAGCCGGCGCGCGGCGCAGGGCCGGGTGGTGGTGTGCCCGATCTTCACGCCGCCGGCCAGTTGTCCGAGCGCCGCCGCATCGGGCAAGCCTTCCACCTGCACCCAGTATTCACGCCGGTGCCCGGCCTTCGGGTCGAGCAGGCGCGAGTTCAGGCCGGGTTCGTCGGCGAGCAGCAGCAGGCCCTCGGAATCGGCATCGAGCCGGCCCAGCGCATAAACGCCCGGCGGCAGCTTGAAATCAGCCAGTGTGCGCCAGCGGGAACCGGGCTCGGGGGTGAACTGGGATAGGACGCCGTAGGGCTTGTGCAGCGCGATCAGCATCCGTCAGAGACAACACAAAGCATCGAAGAAGCGAAGTCCGATCCAGCCCTGCTCCTTCCAATCCTTCTCTGCTTTGCAGCTTCGTGTTATTCGGGACCCTGAATCATCACCGCTTCAGCATGCCCCAGGTGAAGTTCGGATTGCGCCCGCGCCGCATGGCGAGGCGGATCCACAGGAGCGCCAGCGGCTCGAGGCTGCGCGCCATGCCGAGCCCGCCCGTGTCCACCGGTTCAAACCCGATGTCCTTGGCCAGCGTTTCCGTGATCTCCTTGGCG
>JANMTJ010000568.1:0-1743 GCA_031390295.1 Oleiharenicola sp. | reverse complement strand
GGTAGCGGCTCCAGACAGAAACCACCACTTCGGCGTTCCTAAGAGAGGCGGCCTGATGCGATGTCCAGCAACATGCCTAGCTGCGGTACGAGGCCCCAGATCCCGTGTTGTAGACCACCACTTCTGCGTTCCTGGAGAGGCGGCCCGACGCTACCAGTTGGGCAGTTACGGCCAGGGCGCACCCGCCCTCCGGGGCGGCGACAATGCCGGTCTTGGAGGCCAGCATCGTGGTATACGCCCTGATGTCGTCCTCTGAGGCCGCAGCGGCAATTCCCGCGCTCTCCCTGAGCGCCCTCAACACCAGCCGGTCTCCCAGAGGTCCAGGCACGCGTAGCCCGGCCGCGTGTGTGACGGGATTCTCCCATGGAGTCGCCATTGCGGCGCCGGCGTCGAATGCCCGGACAAGCGGTGCGCAACCTGTCGACTGGGTCACCACGATTTGGGGAAGGCGTTCTTGAGGGTCGAGCCAACCCCAGGACCGCATTTCGTTGATCGCTTTCCAGATTCCGATCACCCCCTCGCCACCACCGGTGGGGTACACCACCGCGTCGGGAAGTCGCCAACCCAGCTGCTCCGCCAACTCTAACCCCAGGGTCTTGTTTCCCTCCACCCGGTAGGGCTCACGCAGCGTTGCGACGTTGAAATATCCGCTTTCCCCGGCGAAGGCCACGCTGAGTTTTCCGGCGTCACCAATGTGGCCCTCGATGGTGATCAGTTCCGCGCCCACCGCACGAATGATCTGGAGAATGGGCGACGGCGTGGTGGCGGGCGCGTAAACGCGCACCGGGATCCCGGCGGCGGCGCCATAGGCCGCGAGGGCGGCACCCGCGTTTCCGGCCGTCGGCACCACAAATCCGGGAACACCGCGTGCCTTGCCCCGGGTTACGGCGGCGGCAAGTCCACGCGCCTTGAACGACGCGGTTGGATTGACCGCCTCGTCCTTGATCCACAGGCGCCTCACTCCAAGCTCCCTGGCGAGCTGGGGGACCTCGTGCAGCGGTGTGCATCCCTCGCCAAGCGAAACGGGTTCCTCACCGTCGACCAGTGCCAGCGCCGCGGCGTATCGCCACATGTCCCAGCGCGGAAGGAGTGCGTCACGCCGCGGCGCCGCTCCGGCATACTGCGCAAGGAAGGGTTGCTGACACCGCGAGCACAAACCGACCGGAGCATGTTGCGCCTCGATGGCGCCGCAACCAGAGCATACGAGGGACCAGGTAGTCATGGGGATGGACAACGCGGTGGCAGGGGTCGCGGAGGGGAGTGGCACGAGACGATAGTCGTCGGACACGGCGACCACAACCCCTATCGTTAGGCGCGCGGCGGCGACTCGGTTGTCGCCGGCGCCATATCGCTGCTGTCGTCGGGGACGGCGAGTTGGTCGGGAGGTGCGGCTGTGACGGCGTGTTGGTCAGCGGGGGCGGCGGTGACGACGAGTTGGCCGGGAAGTGGGGGCACCGCTGCCGAGACCGCGAATTCTGAGCTCCGGCCGACCACCGACCCTTCGACTGGTTCCGTCGCCGATTGCGACGCATCGTGCGCCGAAGGGTTGCTCGTCAATGCGGCCGAGTCGGCTCCGGGGACGCCCAGTGCCGTCAGGAGCTTTGCCGCGCCCGCCGCTGAGAAGCCCGGGAGTGCGGCAATGTCGCTCAGACTGGCCGATTTCACACCCTGCAGGGATCCAAAGCGGTGAAGCAATGACCGGCGTTTGCTCGCTCCGATCCCTGGAATCCGCAACAGCTCCGA
>JANMTJ010000343.1:0-3511 GCA_031390295.1 Oleiharenicola sp. | reverse complement strand
ACATCATCCCGCAGCGCACGATGGTGCGGGGCGACCTGCGCTTCGTCAGCGCCGCGCAGCTCGCCGAGGCGCAGGCGGCGATGCAGGTGATCGTAAGGGAAAACAACCTGCCTCGCACCTCCGCCGTCCTGACCTTCGACCAGGGCTACGCGGCCATGCCGCCCTCGCCGGAAAACTACGCGCTACTCGCCCAGCTCGACCAGGCCAGCCGCGATCTGGGTTTCGGGGAGATCACGGCCTTTGATCCGCGCGGTCGCGGCGCCGGCGACATCTCGTTTGTCTCGCCACCATTGCCCGGCCTCGACGGTCTCGGCCTGGGGGGCCAAGGGGAGCACACGCTGAACGAATCCACCGATCTGACCACCGCGCCCGGGCTGGTGAAACGCACGGCGTTGCTGCTCTACCGCCTGACGCGATAACCTGCGCCCGGATGAAACCCAACATCACGCTCGCCGAAACCAAGACTCCGAACGGCGGCCGCATGACGCTGGTCGAGCACGACGGCAGCTACTGCATCCGGGTCAACGGCCAGCAACTGATGCATTCCTCGGTTTCCACCTCCGAGATCGAGCTGGGCAAGCTGGGCTGCGCGCGGCACCCGAACCGCGGCGTCGCCACCCGCATCCTCATCGGCGGGCTGGGACTGGGCTTCACCCTGCAGAGCGTGCTGCAGAGTACCGGACCCAGGGCGGTGGTGCACGTCTCCGAATTGTTTCCCGAGATCGTGGCCTGGAACCGCACCCACCTGGCCGGCCTGAACGGCGGGGCCCTCGCGGACCGCCGCGTCAAGGTGCTGGTGGAGGATGTGCGGTCGATCATCCGCCGTGCCGTCCGCGATCCCTATGACGTCATCGTGCTCGACATCGACAACGGCACGACGGCGATGGTGAAGGACGAGAACAACCAGCTGTACAGCGAACGGGGCATGCAGCAGATCACACTGGCCCTCAAACCCGGCGGCCGCGCGGCCGTCTGGTCGGCGTGTCCGGACACTGTGATCGAGAAGCGGCTCACCCGGGCTGGATTCCAGGTGAAGGCCGTGCCGGCCAAGCTTTACGCCCAGGCGAGGCGGGCGGCCTACATGATCTACGTGGCCGACAAGCCGGACCAGGCGCCCGTTGCCCCCCGGCCGGAGCGGAAACGCCGCGCCTGACCTGGGGATGGCGGTGATGGGCCATGGCGCGGAGACTTGCCGCGGCGGGCGCGATTAGTAGGGTCAGGCGCATGAGTATGCCCCGCTCAAGCCGGTTACGCTGGATTGCCTTGCTGGCTTTGACCGGATTTGGGCTCGGTTTCGCGGAGGCAGCTCCCGCCAACGGCCGCTTGCTCTATGTCGCCGGGCCGGGCATCCGGAACTACCTTGAATACGGCGACGCGCGTTAAAGCGCCGGACCGGCCGGCCGGGGCCTGGGCTTGGGCGGCTGCCACGCCGAAGGATCCGGGGAAACAACCGGAGCGGCGGCGGGGCGTGACGGAGGCGGGGCCGGCAGGCTGCTGGCAATCTTGGCCATGAACTCACGCAGGTCGGCGGGCACGCTTTTCGGCAGATTGCCCACGACCCAGCGAAACAGCTGGCGGACTTCCCCCGCCACGACGGGCGGAACAGATTTATCGGCGTTGGCCCGGTGCTGCACGTCCAGACCCAGCCGGGTCCTCCGGCCCTGCACCGAGTGTTCCCCCAAGGTGAGTTCAAAATGGTCCAAGGCGCGCCCGTCCGCCTCGCGCCAATCGGTCAACATGGTCTTGTTCCTCGAACGCCAGCTGCGCCGCACAAATCCGGGCGAGGTGCGCCCGGGACCGGCGGGGGCGAAGGATGCCCCCAGACTCACGGCCTCGACGAGCTGCTGATAGGCTTTCTGCGACTTGAAATCGGCAAACTGCAGGCGCAGGCCGCAGAGCGCATGGCTGTTGTAGACCCGGAAGTGCGCCACGGTGGCCGGAATCTCCAGCGCGTGGTTCTCCAAGGTGAGCCGGAGGGTGGTGGATTCGCCGCGCGCGGCGGTGGCGGCCGGCGGCAGCATGATATTCAGCCCGCTGTTCGAGATGTCCCCCACGCGACCGCTCCAGTCGCAACCCGGGCCACGGGCCTTGGCACCCGGCCGGACGGGCGAATCATCGCCGCTGAGGTTGATCACGGCCTTGAGGGGAAACCCCGCACCGACCCGGTGGCGGGGATGCGACCGCTTGTTGAGCAACCGGGCGAGGAAGTCGCGCTTGAAATCCAGGATGCGAGTGAAAATCGGCACCCTGCCTTGCTAGCCGTCCGGGGCGGGACATTCAAGCTTGCGCCGAAATCACACCCGCCAATTGACAGTGATTTACCAAGGGTTACTCGGTCACCGCCGTGACCTTGATGATCATGATTTCGATCGGCGCGTCCTGGTAATTGCCCCTGAACTGCCAGCTCTTGAGTTTCTTCAGGTCGAGACCCGGGGTCTTGCCGGGCTTGTCCGTGCGGGCGGGCTGGGTGAGGTCGAGCAGTCGGGTAAGCGTGGCCCCCTTGGTTTGGTCCTTGAGCGATATATCCCAGCTTTGGTCGGTGCCGTCCTTGTCCACGAGGCTGAAGCCGAATGCTTCGGCCCGGTTGCGGTTGCCGATGACAAAGGTCACGCGGGCCTTGGAGTGCTTGCGGAAATCGAGGTCGCGGTTCTCGCCGACGCCGCCCTTGCTGCCGACCAGGTTGATGATCAGGCCCTGGTCGGGAAACTGGCCGACCTTCTTCTTGTCGTCCCAATCACCGAAACCGTACTCATAGCCGCGCTCCCGGGTGCCATCGGGGTTGCGGGCCATGTGGAGGAAATCAACGACGACCAGGTCTTTGACGGCGGCAAACGCCGTGGTGCCGCCGAGGAGGAACAGCACGAAGAGTAAGCGACGGGTGGGTCTCATAAATTTGGCGCCGGTGGCGGCGGGGGTGGGGTGGTGCCTGATGGAAGGCATTTGCGCACTTTTCCCGGGCCGGGGCAAGTCCGCGCTGGCCCGGTCACCGGACTCTCCGCTCGGCGGGAGGGCAATTTATGCGCACGATTTTGGGTCGGGTGAGTTGTTGTCCCCGCCGGGTTCTGCGACGATGCTGCCTGTCCCATACTCCCATGAATATCGCCAAAATCCTGCCCCGTCTGCTTCTCCTGGCCGCAACCCTCGGCACCGCCGGTCTGCTTTGCGCCGCCACCCCCGGCTTCACCTTCAAGCGCGGCGTCAACATCTCGCACTGGGTGTCCCAGAACAACGCGGCCCGCGTCTACGCCGATCCGGCCTGGTTCAACGAGTCTGATGTCACCTGGATCGCGGCCCAGGGCTTCGACCACATCCGGCTGGCGGTGGACTTCCGCCTTTGCCTCGCCCCGGACGGCACGCTCGACCCGGCCAAGGTGAAGCCCATCAGCGACACGATCGCCTGGGCGAAACCCCGGGGCCTCGGCGTGGTGCTCGACGCCCATTTTCTGCCCGGCGCTGACTTCAACTCGGTCGGCGGAGACAAGCGCGTCTACACCGACGCGGCCCTGACCGA
>JANMTJ010000521.1:0-3510 GCA_031390295.1 Oleiharenicola sp. | reverse complement strand
CCTGCTGGTCTATGAGAACCACGACGAGCCCGGCATCATTGGCATGGTCGGCACGCTGCTCGGCCGGGACAAGGTGAACATCGCCGCCATGTCGCTGAGCCGCAACAACGCCGGCGGCATCGCCCTCTGCGTCCTGAATCTGGACAGCGCGCCCTCGGAGTCAGCCCTTAAGGAGTTGACCGGGCATCGCGCCATCAAGCAGGCTCAGGTGGTCAACCTCTGATGTCCCCCGCCTGGTCCCTCGCTGCCGCCATCATCGGATATTTTTTCGGGTCACTGCCTTTCGGTTACATCGTGGCCCGGGCGCACGGCGTTGATATTTTCAAGGTCGGCAGCGGCAATCCCGGTGCGACCAACGTCAAGCGCGTGCTCGGCGAACGCTTCGGTGACAGGGGCCGGCGGGCCGGCAATCTGGTCTTTGCCCTCGATGCGGTGAAGGGCGCGCTGGCGGCCTCGTGGCCGATGCTGCCTTTCCTGCACGCCCCCGAGGCGCGCCTGCTCGGCCTGATCGGGGTCATTGCCGCCGTGCTCGGGCACTCGTTTTCAATGTTCACCAAGTTCAAGGGCGGCAAGGGCGTGGCCACGGCGGCCGGCGGCCTGGTGGTGCTTATTCCGGTCTCCTGCCTGATCGGCGCCTTGGTGTGGCTCGCGACCTTTGCCATCACGCGCTATGTGTCATTGGGATCGATCCTCGCGGCCGTGGCCGTGCCAACCGCCTGCTGGCTCCGCGGCAATCCCCTGCCTTTCATTCTGGTTTCCTCGCTCGTCGGCGTCTTTGTCATTTTCCGCCACCGCGAGAACATCAAGCGCCTGATGGCCGGAACCGAGAGCAAGTTCGCCAAGAAACCGCCCGCGCAACCCTGACTCACGCAAGTGGTTCGGTGGTTGGGATATGACGCAAGGTGGCCAATCGCGCCTTGCCAAGCCGCGCCCCGCCGGGCCATTGATAGCCGGTTATTCCCATGGCTCTTATCGTCCAGAAATACGGCGGCACCTCGGTCGGAGACACCGACCGGATCAAGAACGTCGCCCAGCGTATCAAAGCCTCGCAAGCAGAAGGGCACAGTCTCGTCGTGGTGGTTTCGGCGCGCTCCGGGGTCACCAACGAGCTGATCGCCAAGGCCAAGGCGATCACTGACCGGCCCGACACCCGCGAGATGGACATGCTTCTCGCCATCGGTGAGCAGGAGACCATCGCGTTGACCGCCATGGCGCTCCACGCCATCGGTGTGCCGGCCGTTTCCTACACCGGCGCGCAGGCCGGCATTTTCACCGACCAGGTCTTCACCAAGGCCAAGATCAAGAAGGTCAACCCCAAGCCCATCCTCAAGGACTTGAAGGAAGGGAAGGTGGTCATTGTGGCCGGCTTCCAGGGCATCAATGAGGACGGCCAGATCACCACGCTCGGTCGCGGTGGTTCCGATCTTACGGCCATCGCGCTGGCCGCGGCGTGCAAGGCCGACAAGTGCGAGATCTACACCGACGTGGACGGCGTCTACACCGCCGACCCGCGCATCGTGAAGACCGCAAAAATGATCAAGGAGATCAGCTACGACGAGATGCTCGAGCTGGCCAGCCTCGGCTCCAAGGTCATGCAGTCCCGCTCCGTCGAGTTCGCCAAGAAATACGGAGTCGTCTTCGAGGTGCGCAGCAGCTTTAACCAAAACCCAGGAACCATCGTGAAAGAAGAAGTCGCCTACATGGAAAAAGTCGTCGTCCGCGGCGTCGCGGTCGACAAGGACCAGGCCAAGGTCGTCATCAGCAACCTGCCGGACAAACCGGCTTCGGCCGCGACCATCTTCACGGCGCTGGCCGACGCCAGCATCAACGTGGACATGATCGTCCAGAACGTCGCCCATACCGGCGGCGTGGACCTGACCTTCACGGTGCAGCGCGACGACGCCCAGAACGCGGTCAAGGTGCTGCCGGCCGTCCTCAAAAAGCTCGGCGGCGGCGAGGTGAAGGCCTACGACAACATCGCCAAGCTCTCGGTGGTCGGCGTCGGCATGCGCACGCACGCCGGCGTGGCGGCCACGCTGTTCACGGCGCTCGGCGACGCGGGCATCAATATCCAGTTGATCGGCACCTCGGAAATCAAGATCACCGTGGCCGTCGACCGCGCCAAGGCCGACGAGGCCACCCGCGCCGCACATTCCGTGTTCGGGTTGGACAAATAAGGTGAGCGAATCGTTCTCTTTCACGTGATCATTTTCCTGTGATTGCCCTGGACCGAGAACGAGAAAGAGCAGGAGAAAGAGAACGATGAAATACATCTCCACCAGAGGCCAGACCGACCCCGTCAGCTTCACCGAGGCGGTGGCCATCGGGCTCGCCCCGGACGGCGGACTGTTCCTGCCCGAGACGTTGCCCGACGTCTCCCCGCGGCTCGCGGCGTGGAAAAACCTGAGTTACCCCGAGCTCTGCCACGAGTATCTTTCCCTCTTTGCCACTGATGTGCCCACTGACGTGCTGCGGCGGCTGATCCAGCGATCATATGCGACTTTTACCTATACCGACACCGCCCCGCTGCGGAAACTCGACGACCGTCTGTATGTGCTGGAGCTGTTCCACGGACCGACGCTGGCCTTCAAGGATTTCGCCCTCCAGCTGCTCGGCAACCTCTATGGCTGGCAGTGCGAACAGAGCGGCCAGAGCATCAACGTGCTGGGCGCCACGTCGGGCGACACCGGCGCGGCCGCCATCCACGGGCTGCTTGGCAAGCCACGCACGGCCATCTTCATCCTCTATCCGGAAGGCCGCGTCTCGCCCCTGCAGGAGCGGCAGATGACGTGCACCGGCGCGGCCAATGTCCACGCCATCGCCATCGACGGCAGTTTCGACGACGCCCAGCGCGTGCTGAAGGACATCCTGGCCAACAAGTCCTTTGCGGCGCAGCACCGGCTGTCGGCGGTGAACTCGATCAACATCGCCCGGGTGCTGGCGCAGTCGGTCTATTACCTCCATGCGTGGCTGCGCCTGCCTGAGGCGGAAAGACAGAACGTGGAATTTGTCGTGCCGACGGGAAATTTTGGCAATGTCTTCGCCGGCTGGTTGCTGAAGCAGATGGGCGTGCCCATCGCCGGCATCAAGGTGGCGACCAACCGCAACGACATCCTGCACCGGCTGTTCACCACCGCCGAGTATCGCAGCGGCGAGGTGCATGCGAGCCTCGCCCCCTCGATGGACATCCAGGTGGCGTCAAACTTCGAGCGCTTCCTCTACTATGCGCTGGATCGGAATCCGACCCGCGTCTGTACCGTCATGGCCCAGATCAAGGCGACCGGTTCCTACCGGTTCGACCTGCTCAACAAGTCAATCTTCAGCTCCTCCGCGGCGACCGACGGGGAGATCACCGGACTGATCCGCCGGGTGCATGAGCGCTACCGCTACACCGTCGATCCGCACACGGCCTGCGCCTTCAAGGATATCAACCCGGCGCGCGTGAGCATCGTGCTGGCCACGGCACATCCGGCTAAATTCCCGGACGCCATCTCGGCCGCCATCGGCCAG
>JANMTJ010000427.1:0-12317 GCA_031390295.1 Oleiharenicola sp. | reverse complement strand
ATGATCGCCGTGCTGGGATTGTTCTCGCTGACCTTCGCCCCCGAGTTGGTGGGCGGCACCCCGCTGGCCCGGGCCGTGTGCGGCGCCACCGCGCTGTTCTGGGGCGGCCGCCTCTGCGTGCTGCCGTGGCTGGGGGTCAGACCAACCCTGGCGACGCCCTGGCTCAAACTCGGTTACCTGCTCCTGCTGGCCGAATGCGCAGTCTATGCGCTCGCTTACGGTTGGCTGATGCTCCGTTCCGTATAGCCGCATCTTGCATGGTTCGAAAATGATACCGCCGGGACCCGTGACGGGTTCCCGGCGGCAAGGTTCCGGCTATTACCCCTAACGGCCGGATGGCACTATTCAAACCAACGCCGCCGTTATCCGAATGGACCATGAACCCCGCCAGCTTTTTCAATTCTCGCGCAGAAATGTAACAAACGCGCGCAATTATCGGGCTCCATCCGCCTTGTCTTTCGCGGTTAACTTCACGGCCGGATTCACCCCGGCCGCTGGTTCCATCGGCCAGAAATGTGCGGCGTAGCGCTGCATCTCGTCCAGCAGCGAGCGCAGCAGTGGGGCCGGTTCACCATGCCAGACGGCTACCAGTTCGAGGCGAGCAAAGCCGTCTAGCGGCAGCACGCGTACTTGTGGGTGTTGCACCAGATCGGGTACCCCGATGCTCACCCCCACCCCATCGCCATTGGCTACATACTGCAGGGTGAGCCCGAGCGAACTGGCCTCGAGAGCCACGGGCCAGATGACGTCGAGCCGCTTGAGTCCACCCTGAAACAACTGGCTGAGGGTGTCGGCCTCAGGCAGGCTGATTAACGGCTCGGGCGGCCGGCTGGCCGCCCAGAACTCCGCCGCGGACTTACGTTTGGATTTCTTGTTCACCAGCAGCACCAGGGGCAGGCGCAGCAGCAGCAGGGAGTGAAGGGGCTTCGGCAACCGCCGGCACAGCGGCATCACCGCAAGGTCGATCTCCCGGTCGCGCACCCAGGCCTCCAGCTGCAGTTGCAGGCCCGAGCGTACCGACAGCCGCAGTTCCGGGTGCTTCTGCTTCACCCCCTGGATCACGGCCGGCAGGTGATCACGCAGGATGGCCTCGGGCGCGCCAATCCGCAATTGCGGCGCCGAGCCCTGGCGCAGCTTCATGGCCATCGGCTCGAGGTTGTCAAAAAACGGCTGCACGAAGTCGAGCAGCTCCAGCCCGGCAGCAGTGAGCTTGAAGGGTTGCCGTTCGAACAGTTTCACCGCCAGGTCCTCCTCCAGCAGCAAAATCTGACTGCTGACCGCGGGTTGCTGGATGCCGTAGGGCATGTGTCGCACCGCGGCACTGATGCCGCCGTGTTTGGCCACATAATAGAACAATTCAAGGTGGTGAATGTTCATCGCGCGCCCGTATGCCATCAGACCATAGAGACGGGGGCAATGTCGATTCGAGTCAGTCGCGGCGCCCATTGGCTCACTCAATGGCCCGCATCTGGATTATCGATTAACAGTCCGGACCTGCTATCTGGTATGCTGAATGCATGATAACCGTTGTCTGCATCCTCTCCCTCCTGACCCTGCTGGTCTCCACCGAATCCGCCGAGTTGGTCTAACCCACCCCTTCGTCTTGTTCGTTTTCCATCCCGTCCCCGTCTGCCACGCTTTGCTAAGTCTCTCCACTACACACATGAAAAACACCCCAACCACGATCCGGGCGTTCCTTCTCGCCCTCCTGCCTGCCGCGTTGTTCGCCCAGGAAATCATCCAGCTCGATACCTTCGAGGTCACCGCCCAAAAACGGGTGCAGTCCATCGGCGACGTGCCGATTCCGCTCACGGCCTATGTCGGCTCGTTTCTCGAACAGGCCGGCGTGACGGACTACAAGGGGCTCGCGCCCCTCGTCCCCGGCTTGTTCATCCAGGAACAGTCGCCCAACAACCCCGGCATCAGCCTTCGCGGCATCACGACCGACAGCGGCGACCCGCGCAGCGAGGCGCGCGTCTCCATTTTCCAGGATGGCGTCTCCATCAGCCGCTCGCGCGCCAGCGTCGTCGAGCTGTTCGACATGCAGCGGATCGAGGTGCTCAAGGGGCCGCAAGGCACGCTCTTTGGCCGCGGAGCCGAGATCGGGGCCATCTCGCTCATTCAAAACAAGGCGAAGAACGAAACGTCCGGCCTCCTCAACCTCGGTTTTGGCAATTACAACGAAGTCCGCCTTTCCGGCCACTACAACGCCCCCCTCGCCGCTGACAAGCTCTTCGGCCGGGTCGCCTTTGCCTACGCCAAACATGACGGGACGATCGACAACCTGGCCGACGACTCCGACCTGAACGGCAAGGACATGGCTGCGCTCCGCGGCGCCTTCCGCTGGCAACCGGATAATCGCACCACCGTCGACCTCATCCTGAACTGGCAGAACGACACTCCTCCCGGGACGGCCTTCAAGAGCGGCGTCATCCCCACCTCGCGCGGCGACACCGACCATTTCACCGCCGCCGAGCTGAATCGCGGCAACCGTCTCGGGGTGGAGCGCACGGTGTGGAGTGCCACCGGCATCATCGAGCATGAGTTCAGCGACGCGTGGTCCATGACCAGCACCACCGGTTGGCGCGGTTACGATTCCTACGAGGATTTCGACGCCGACGGCTCCCGGATCTTTTTGCTCGAGTTTGCCGAGGATGCGAGCGGGCGGCAGTTCAGCCAGGAATTACGCTTCAATTTCGCCAACGGCGGCCGCTTCACCGGTTTCGCCGGCGCCGGCTACTTTCATGAAACCGGCTCGGCCCGCGTCCCGTTTTACACCGACGAGCGCCAGCTCTGGCCGTTCCTCTCCGGCTCGTTCCGCTCCGGCCTGCTCGGGGCCGGGCTGCCCGCTGCCCTCGTCAACTTCGCAGTGCCCGCGCTGAACCCATTCGTGCCGCAGGCAACGCTGCCGGCCACGTTTGCCGCGTTCGCTAACCCCGCGCTGCCGGCGTCGCTGCGGGGCCTGGCCTTCCTCGCCAGCGCACCGCTCCAGGGCTATCGCGCCGACGAATACACCCAGTCGGCCCGCACCAGTGCGCTCGATGCGTTCATCGACGGGACCTGGCGGGCGACCGACCGGCTCGAGCTCACCGCCGGACTGCGCCTCACTCATGAGAAACTCACCTCGGGCTACGAGGCTCACAACGGCTCGACCCCCACGCTCGGCTTCATCGTCAACAGCATCCCCGGCTATCCCTATCTTCCCTCGGGCGGCAAACGCGAGTCCAATGCCACCGCCTCCTCTTGGGATGGACGGTTGATTGCGAAATTCAACGTTTCCAAAACCCTCAACGCCTACGCGGGCGTGGCGCGTGGCCACCGGCCGCAAAGCGTGCTCGTGGACTCCACGTCCACCACCGTCGCCCGCGAAGAGGTCGTCTGGAACTACGAGGCCGGCGTCAAGGGCTCGCTGGCCGGTGGCAAGGTGCAATGGCAGGCGTCGGCCTTCCAATACGACTACGCCCATTTCCAAACCAATGTGCTCAGCCTCGGCAGCTTCAAGGTGCTCGACGCCGGCAACGCCACCGGCCGCGGCTTTGAGTTCGGTCTGCTGGGCGCCGTATCGGACCGGGTGAGCCTGTTCGTCAACTACAGTTACACGGACGCCACCTTCGACGCAACCGGCGACGACGGCCTGCCTCAGCAGTATGCCGGCAACACCTTCCGCCTCTCGCCCCGGAACATGTTTTCCATCGGCGGTACGTTCACCCTGCCCGGCAGCGGGGCCGGCCAGTTCTTTTTCACTCCCGTGTATCAATACAAGTCGATGCACTACTTCGAGGACAACAACGCCGCGTTCAATTACGGCCTCCGGCAGGATGGCTTCGGCGTCGTCAACCTGCGGGCCGGCTGGCGCTCGCCCAAGGGCCAATGGGAGATCACTGCCCATGCCGACAACCTCTTTGACGAGCAATACCTGATCGATGCCGGTAACGTCGGCGGCTCGTTCGGTATCCCGACCTTTGTCGCCGGTCAGCCCCGGCGCTTCGGTCTGCAATTCAGCCGCCGGTGGTAAGCCGCCAGCGGTAAGCCGCCGGCCTTTGCCATGACGACAAGTCTCCTAATATTGCCGCAGGCGTTCGGCATCCTGCTCGCCGCGGCGCTGGCCTTGGCGCTTGGTGGCTGCGCGACGGTCAACCGCCTCGCGGTGAACAAGCTCGGTGATGCGCTCGCCGGCGGCGGCACCGTCTTCGCCAGTGACAACGACCCCGCGCTCATCCGCGACGCGGCGCCCTTCAGCCTCAAGCTGATGGAAAGCCTGCTCGCCTCCACCCCAGACCACACCGGACTCCGGCTGGCCGCAGCCAGCGGATTCACCCAATACGCCTACGCTTTCGTGCAGCAGGATGCTGAGGCGCTCGAGGAGACCGATGTCGCCGCCGCCGCCATCCTGCGCACCCGCGCCGGCCGGCTCTACCTGCGCGGCCGTGATCACGGCCTGCACGGCCTTGAGTCAATCCACCCCGGCTTCGGCGTCGCGCTCCGGGGTTCACCCCGCCAAGCCGTGCTGGTCTGTGGGCGCGACGATGTGCCGCTGTTGTATTGGACCGCCGCCGCCTGGGCTTCCGCCATCGCCGCGGGCAAGGACCGGCCGGAACTCATCGCCGACCTGCCGGCGGTCGAGGCGCTCATCGACCGCGCCTGTGCCCTCGACGAGGCCTATGACCACGGGGCGATTCACGCCTTTCTCACCGCCTACGAACTGAACCGCCCTGGCGGCACCGGCGATCCCCTCGTGCGCTCCCGGACCCACTACGAACGGGCCCTCGCCCTTTCCGACGGCGCGCACGCCGGCCCGTTGCTCACTTACGCCGAGAACGTGTGCGTACGCCGGCAGGACCGCCCGCAGTTCGAATCCCTGCTCCATCAGGCCCTCGCCATCGATCCGGATGCGAAGCCCGAGTGGCGGCTCGTCAACCTCGTGCTGCAAACCCGCGCCCGCCGGCTCCTGGCCCGCACGGATGAACTTTTCCTCAGCTCCGCCACCGTCAACTGAAGCCCGCCATGAAACTTTCCTTTCCTTTCGCCCTTCTCTGCACCCTGCTGTTCGCCGCCCGCGGGGCCGCTGACCCCAGCCCGGTCGTCATCAGGCTCGGCACCATTTTGCCCAGCGGCACCGCCCAGCACGCGGCCTTGCAGGAGTTGGGCGAGCAGTGGCGCAAGGCCACGGGCGGCGCTGTGAAGCTCACTCTCTACCCCGACGGCCGGCTGGGCGGCGAGGCCGAGATGGTACGCAAGCTGCGCATCAGGCAGATCAACGCCAGCCTGCTCTCCGCAGTCGGCCTGGCAGAGATCGATCCCGGCGTGACCGGGCTGCAGATGATGCCGCTCGCCTTCGAGTCGTGGGCGGCCGTCGATCATGTGCGCGAAAAGCTGCGCACCCGTCTCGAGGACCGGCTGCGCGCGAAGGGATATGAGGTGCTCTTCTGGGCCGACGCCGGCTGGGTGCGCTTTTTCACCACGGAGCCCGTGGTCCGGCCCGGGGATTTGAAGCGCATGAAGATATTCGTGTGGGCCGGCGATCAGGCGCAGATGGAACTCATGCAGTCGCTCGGCTACCGCCCGGTGCCCCTGGAGACGACCGACATTTTGCTCGGCCTGAACACCGGCATGATCAACGCCGTGCCCATGCCGGCCCTCATCGCCCTCGCCGGGCAGATGAACACGGCTGCCCCGCACATGCTTGACCTGAAGTGGAGCCCCATCGTCGGCGCCGCGGTGGTCCGGCGCGAGGTGTGGGAACAGATTCCCGCCGTGCACCGCGAGGCGATCCGGGCCGCCGCCGAGTCCGCCGGCGAAAAGGTGCGCGCCCGCGGCCGGGCCGAGGACGCCGAGGCCGTGCGCGTGATGCAGCAGCGCGGCCTGCAGGTGCATGCCGTGCCGCCTGAGGCCCGGGCCGAGTGGCACAACCTGATGAAACAGGTCTATCCCCAACTGCGCGGCACCAAGGTGCCGGCCGACATCTTCGACGAGGTCATGGCCAGCCTCGCCACCTTCCACCCCGCCGACCAGCCGCCCGCGCTGGCCCTGCTCCCGGCGCCGTAAGATTCCGGAGGCCACCCAACGCCGTGAACGCCACCGCCACCATGCCCGTCCTGCTCGATCCCCCGCCCCGCCCGGCCGGATGGACCGCCCGGGAGAACCTGCTCACCTCGGGTGCACTCGTGGCGATGGTCGTGCTGCCGCTCGCCGAAATCCTGCTGCGCGCCACCGGCCGCACCGGCCTGGCCGGCTCGGGCACAGTCGTGCAACACCTGACGCTCGTGGTCGGCATGCTCGGCGCCACCCTGGCGGCGCGCGAGGGCCGGTTGCTGGCGTTCTCCAACCCGACGGCCTTTCTCCCCGCGTGCTGGCAGCCGGCCGCCCGCGGCGTAAGTGCGGCGATTTCCGCCGCCGTCACCCTGCTCCTGGGTGTCGCCGGCGTGCTGTTCGTGGCCGCCGAGCGCGAAGCCGGCAGCCTGCTGCTCGACCGGGTGCCGCTCTGGCTGGTGCAGGGCGTGCTGCCACTTGGCTTCGCCGTCATGACGTGGCGCCTGCTGGCGCGGGCGGCGGACGGTTGGCGCGGGCGGGTGATGGTGGTCTTGCTGGCCGGCCTGGTGGTTGCGCTGGGCGTGTGGCCGCCGTGCGCCCGCGAGGCGCTCGTGCTGCCGGGCATGGCCCTCCTTCTGCTCGCCGCGGCACTGGGGGCGCCGGTCTTTGTGCCACTCGGCGGGGCGGCCCTGTTGCTTTTCCAAGGCGCGGAACTGCCGATCGCCGCCATTCCGGTCGAGCACTACCGGCTCGTAACGAATCCCGCACTGCCATCCATCCCGCTCTTCACGCTCGCCGGCTGCCTCATGGCGGAGGGCGGCGCGGCGCGGCGGCTCGTGCAGCTCTCGACCGCCCTCGTCGGCTGGTTTCGCGGCGGGCCGGCGGTGGCGACCGCCCTGCTTTGCGCCTTCTTCACCGCGCTGACGGGCGGCTCGGGCGTCACCATCCTTGCCTTGGGCGGTTTGCTGATGCCCGTATTGCTGTCGGCGCGCTACACTGAGCGCGATGCCCTCGGTCTGATCACGGGCGCGGGCTCGCTCGGCATTTTGCTGCCACCGTGCCTGCCCGTGATCCTCTACGCCATCGTCGCCCGGGTGGGCATCAAGGAAATGTTTCTCGGCGGCCTTGTCCCCGGTCTTCTGCTCATCGGGCTGACCGTGGCCTGGGGCGTCCGGGCCGGCCGGCGGACGGCGGTCCCCATCACCCCGTTCGATCTCCGCGCGGCCCGGCGTGCCGTGTGGGCGGCCAAATGGGAACTGTTGCTGCCGGTGGTGGCGCTCGGGGCGCTGTTCAGCGGCTGGGCGACGCCGGTCGAGGCGGCGGCCGTCACGGCGGCGTATGCGTTCATGGTGGAGGTGCTCATCCACCGCGACCTCCATCCGTGGCGCGACGGGCCGCGCGTACTGGCCGAGACCGGGCTGCTGGTCGGCAGCATCCTCCTGATCCTCGGGGTGGCGCTCGGTTTGACCAACTACCTGATCGACGTGCAGGCGCCCGATGTGCTGGCCGCCTGGGCGCACGAACATGTGCGGTCGCGCTGGCTCTTCTTGCTCGGGCTCAACCTCGTGTTGCTGCTGGTCGGCGCCGTCGTCGAGATCTATGCGGCCATCGTCGTGGTGGTGCCGCTGCTGCTGCCGGTTGGCATCGCGCTCGGCCTCGATCCGGTGCACCTGGGCATCATCTTCCTCGCCAACATGGAGCTCGGTTTCCTGGCCCCCCCGTTCGGCCTCAACCTGCTGCTCGCGTCCGCCCGGCTGAAGCGGCCGGTCGGTGAAGTGGCCCGCGCCACCCTGCCGCTGCTGCTCGTGATGTTCCTGGGCGTGTTGCTCATCACTTACGTGCCCGCACTCACCACCGCGCTCCCGCAATTTTTTTCCCGCGTCTCTCCTCCCTTCTCCCCGTGAATGTCGAAGAACTCACTTTCCCGTTCCGCCCCCCCCTGGCCGCGGCCGCCCAGCACCGCACGTCCGTGCGCGACGGCCTCTTTGCGCGTCGCTTCAAGACGCGCTACTTGCGCTCGCTCGAGGACTATAAATTTTTCTATGACGACGTGGAGGAAATCGGCTGCGAGGACCACGCGGACTACGTGTTCTATTTTGTGCCCGGCATCAACGGCACGCCGGGCCAGATGCGATTCATGCTGCCGAGCCTCACGCGCGTGTTCGGGCCGCGGGTATTTCTGAAGGCGCTGCATCTGCGGGAATTTTCGGCCCGCCGGCCGACCTGGGAAAAATACACGGCCGCCAACCTCGATCGCAAACTGCAGCGGCTCCGCGAGGACCTTGCCGGATTGCTCGCCCGGCACGCCCGCGTCGCCGTGTTGTGCTCCAGCAGCGGTTTCTACGATTTCGCCGCCGCCGCGAGCGTGCTGCCACGCTCCGTGCTCGCCGATCGCGTGCAACTCGTCTGGGGCGCGTGCGCGCCGGACCGCTTCCGGCCCACGTCGTGGGAGCGGGTGTTTTATCCGCTCAACGGCTTCACGCACGACAGCCACCGCTGGTTCGCCTACCCGACCCACAACGCCTTCACGGTGGTGAGCCCGGAGACGTCGACCTCGCTGCGCTGGTGCGACGGCCACCAGCAGCGCGAGTTTTATAAGACCGACCTCGAGTCGCGCTTTCGGTGCGGGGGTCTCGACTGGGCCTACGTTTCCATCAGTCAAATCGGCAGCGCGGTCGCCCACGTGCTCCGGCAAATCCGCCGGCCGTGGGAATTCCCGACCGAGGCGCTGGTCGCGGCCAACGACGGCTACTGGCAGGGCCAGCCACAGGCCGCGGTCGAGCAGGCCGTGCGCGCCCACGTGCCGTGCAGCCACATCGTGTTCAAGCCCGACTCGCACCTGTGGGTCGTCAACCCGACCAATCTCACCGAGCTTTTCGAGCGCGTGAAGCGGCGCCTGCCGCCCCTGCATTGAGCCGGGGCCGGCCTCCCGTTCCGCTCTGCTCCCCGCCGACCCTTCCCGTTCCACCCTTCCCCCTCCATGCACTCCCACCCCACCGCTATCATCGTCGGCTCGGGCATCACGGGCATCGGTGCCGCTTATTACCTCAAGCAACGCCACATCCCCTACGTCATCCTCGAAGCGAAGCCGGATCTCGGCGGCGTGTGGAATTGCCAGCGGTGGCATGGCGCGCGCTGCGACTCCGACATACTCAAATACTCGTTCAGCTTCAAGCCCGTGCTGGCGGACCGGCGCCTGCAGGACCGGGCCGAGATTCACGCCTACTTGCGCTCCGTCGCGCAGGACTTTCACCTTGCGGAACACATCCGGTTCAACACGGCGGTGACCAGGGCCGTGTTCGACACCAAGCAGAAGCAATGGACGGTCCACACGAACGGCGGCACCTTCTCCGCGCAATTTCTCTTCAACGGCAACGGGTATTTTGCGGACAAACCTTTCGTGCCCTCCTTCGCGGGCACCGCTCAATTCGCCGGTGAGATTGTGCACACCTCTGATTTGGACGCCAGCCGCACGTTCCCGGACAAGCACGTGGTTTTGGTCGGCAGCGGCTCGACGGCGATCTGCTGCGCGCCTGTCCTCTCGCAGGTGTCAAAGTCCCTCGTCCTGCTGCAGCGCTCCCCGTCGTATATTTTTGAGACGGATAACAAGGTCGGCCGCCTCACCCGGCTGTGTCAGAATCTGCACCGGCGCGGGATCACTTTCCCCGTGACGCTCCTGCGCGGCGGACTCCAGTTCAAGGATGACCTGATCTTTGTGGGCTTTCGTCGCTTTCCCCGCGTGGCGAAGTGGTTCTTTCGGCAGCACTGGCTCAAGGCGGTCGGTCCCGAAACGGTCAGGAAGCATTTTTCCCCCCGCTACAACCCGTGGGAACAGCGGATTCCGGTCGCCATCGGGCTGAAGGATAAGATCCGCAGCCAGCAGGTCCGGCTAAAAACCGGCGAAATCGATCGCTTCACCCCCTCGGGCATCGTCCTGAAAAACGGTGAGTCGCTGCCCTGCGACGTCTGCGTCCTGGCCACCGGCTTCGACCTCAACTTTCTCAAATTCGACCTGTTTGTCGACGCCGAGCGAATCTCGATCGACCAGATTAATTTCTTCAAGGGGATCATGATGGGCGGGCTTCCCAACTACTTTCAGCCGGTCGGCGTATGGCACTCGGCGTGGACCCATCGCTCGGAAAGCGTCACCAAATACGCCATCAAGATCATGCAGCACATGCAGACGAACGGCTTCGGGATGGTGACCGTGGCGCGCAAGCGGGTCCCCACGTTTCCCAGCATCACGCCCAACTACATCACGCGCCATGCCGAGCTTCCCCGGCTTTACGGCAGCTTTGAACTGCCCACGTTGGACAAGCTGTTCTCGTATCGTTTTTCACCCCGCCAATTCCGGTTTTCCTAACGCCGCACCGCCCTGCCACGTTTTTCCACCCCTGAAGTTCCGCCCCGCCTTCCTTCCGGTCCCATGAACCAACATCTGCCCAACCTCCTGAGCCTGGTCCGGCTCGTCGTCACGCCCCCTCTGCTGATCGGGGCCATGGTCGCAGACTCCCGGGCGTGGTTCTTCGGGCTGCTCTGCATCGCGTGGCTGACCGACGCGCTGGATGGCTGGCTTGCGCGGCGATTCAACGTCGAGTCCGACCTGGGCCGGATGCTCGACAGTTGGGCCGATTATGTGACCACCGCCGTGTGCGTCGTGGGTCTGGCTTGGCTTTGGCCGGAGGTGATGGAGCGCGAATGGCGCTGGTTCGCCACGGGCGCGACAGCTTTCTTCGCCATCGTGATCTATGGCCTGGTGCGCTACGGCCGACCCCCCGGCTATCATACCTGGCTGGCCAAGACTGTGGCCGTGGTGTTGCCCTTGGCCCTCGCGTCCCTGCTGGCCGGGTGGTCGGCCCGGCCATTCCACTGCGTCGTGGTGCTTCAAGTCCTGGGCACCGCCGAGGAACTCATGATCGCCCTCCTGCTGCCGGGTTATTCCGGCGCGATGTCCTCCGTGTGGCACGCCTGGCGCCGGCGCGAATCCCGGCCGGCCGTCCCACCGGGATGGCCGCAACCCAGCTGATCTCCCCACCAACCGACTCCCATGCCCTACACCGACCTGTTCATCCAACTCTGCCTGAGCGTGATTCTCATCTTCGGCATCTACCAGTTCTACTTCTGGTGCCAGCGCAACCCCCTGACCCAGCCGCGGCAGCTCCGCCTGCCGATCGACGACGCCATCCCCTTTGCGCCGCACTGGGTGTGGATCTACAGCTGCCTCTATTACCCGGTGATCGTCTACATCAACTTCGTGACCGAGTCGCCGCGGCACTTTCTCTACCTCGCGATGAGCTACATCGTGCTGCTGCTGCTCCAGATGGCGTTCTTCGTGATGTTCCCGGTCGCCACCCCGGTCGAGTGGCGGACGCGCAACCCCGGGCGCGGCCGTTCGGAGCGTTTCCTGGCCTTCGTGCAAAGCTATGACGCTTCCTCCAACAGTTTCCCGAGCATGCATACCTCGGTGGCGATGCTGACGGCCCTGCACCTGGTGCCCCACCTCGGCGGCTGGGCCCACACGTTTCCCGCGCTCATCGCCCTGAGTTGCCTGTTCACGAAGCAGCACTATCTTCTCGACCTGCCGGCCGGCGCCGCGCTGGGCTGGCTCGTCTTTCAATTGTTCCGTCTGTCTTATTGAACACTGCGCACGACTATCCGTCTTACCAGCGACCGAAACCACTCCGGCCCTTGCCTCCTGAGCCATGACCCCCGGCACGCTCGTCAACGACATCCATTCCCAGCTCAACGCCACGTGCGTTGCGCGCCTCGAGCAGCCTGTTTCGACCGACGGAGTGGTTGCTGCCGTGCGCGATGCGACCCGGGCCGGGTTGCCCGTCTCCCTCTGCGGTGCGCGTCATGCCATGGGCGGCCAGCAGTTCGGCGAAGGCACGCTCTTGCTGGACCTGACCCGGCTGACATCCATCGGTCCGGTGGACCACAAACGTGGACTGGTCGAGGCGGGTGCGGGGGTGACCTGGCCTGAACTGATCGTCCAGCTCCACGCCCAGCAGGGAGCGGAGGCCGGCACCTGGGCCCTCCGTCAGAAACAGACGGGCGCAGACCGTCTGACTCTGGGCGGCGCTCTTTCCGCCAACGCCCACGGGCGCGGCCTGTGCATGCGCCCCATGATCGACGACATCGAAGCTTTTACCCTGGTCGATGCACGCGGTGAAATCCGCCGGTGCAGCCGGACCGAGAATCAGGAACTATTTCGCCTCGCCGTCGGCGGCTACGGTTGCTTCGGCGCCATCACCTCGGTTTGCCTGCGGCTGTCGCCCCGCCGCAAA
>JANMTJ010000409.1:0-6601 GCA_031390295.1 Oleiharenicola sp. | reverse complement strand
TCCGGATGTGACACACCGCTGAACACGGTGAAGTCGTCGCGGTGCGCCGCGAGGTTGCGCAGGTAGGGCGACAGCTCGTAGTTCCGCCCGACCGACGTGGGGAAAAACTGCCCGGGCAGCAGGCCCAGGTTGTTGCAGATGGCAAACATGCGCCGCGGCTTGCCGTCGGGGACCGTGGAAGCGCTCTCCGCCGCCCGGGCCAGCCCGGGCAGCATCGAATCGAGCATGGGCAGGGCCAGCACCACGCCGACCCCGCGCAGAAACTGGCGCCGCGAGACGGCCTGCCGCGTGGCAATATGCGAGCCAAAGTGGGGACGGACGGCAGGTGGGGTTTTCATGCGTGGGGCGGCCGGCGGGTTACTTGTGGAGGAAAAGTCTGCTTTGCACAACCTCGTGGACGATGGATCGCACCCCATACCGGGTGGCGGCGGTCTGGTGCAGGATCCGCTCGATCTCGGGGCGGTCGCCGAATCGCACGGGGGCGCCGGTGGCGTAGGTCACCAGCTGCCGGGTCAGGTTGCGGGCAATCTGCGGCTCGTCGTTGAGCAGCAGTTGTTTGAAGGAACGGATGTCGCCGAAAGTGCGCCCGTCGGCCATCTGGCCGCTGCTGTCCACGAGTTGGGCCCGGTGAAACGTGAATTTCTGGCCGTTGTGTCCCAAGCCCTCCACCGGTTCAGTCCCGCCAATGGCGCGGTAGCGGTCGCGCCAGCCGCCCATCACGTCAAAACTCTCCAGCGCAAAGCCGGGCGGATCGATTTTTTCGTGGCAGACGGCGCAGCTCGCCTGGTTGCGGTGCTTGTCCAGCAGTTCCCGGATCGTCGTCGCGCCCCGGGTATCGGGCTCGATCGCCGGGATGTCCGGGGGCGGTGGCGGAGACGGACGGCCGAGGATGCGCTCCATGATCCACGCCCCGCGCAACACCGGCGAGGTCGTGGTGCCGTTCGCGGTCACCTTCAGCACGCTGGTCTGCGTCATCAGCCCGCCGCGCGGACTGTCGGGCGGCAGGACCACGCGACGCAATGCCACGCCCTCCACGCCCGGCAGGCCGTAGTGCGAGGCCAGGCGTTCGTTCGCCATCACAAAGTCCGACGCGATGAGGTTGCGCGCCGGCAGGTTGGCCCGCAGCAGCTCCGCGAAAAATCCCTGCGTCTCCGCCTCGGCCGACTCGGTCAACAGGTCATCGAGGTAATAGTCGGGGTAGAGGTCGTTGTCCGGCGAGTTGACCTGGATTTTGCGCAACTGGAGCCAGTAGGCGAGAAAGGCGTCCACGAACCGGCGCGACCGGGGATCTGCGAGCAACCGGTCGGTCTGCGCCCGCAGCACCTTGGGCCGGTGCAGTGAACCCTTCGCCGCCAGGGCGAGCAGTTCGTCATCGGGCGCGGTGTTCCACAGGAAATACGACAGCCGCGAGGCCAGCGCATGGTCGTCCAGCTGCCCGGGCTGCTCGTCGAGGTAGAGAAATCCCGGGGAGCACAGGACCGCCGTGTAACCGGCGATCATCGCGTCGGCAAAACCGCTGCCGGACTGCAAGGCCTGCTCGATGACCGGCAGGAAGCGCGCCGCCTCCCCCGCCGCCACCGGCCGGCGGTACGCCCGCGTCACGAAGTTGCGCAGCAGCTTCTCGGCATCCCGGCGCGGATTCGCGGACACGACCTCGACCGGCATGCCCGGCTGATCCGTTTTCTTCAGGGGCAGGTCGCCGAAGAGCAGCCGGTGCCCGGCCGTCGGCCACTGGTCGAAGATCGGTCCTTCCACCTCCATCCAGCTGAATACCACGCCCGGTTGCCCGTCCTTTTCCGCCAGCGGATTGTGCCACCGGGACGCGCCGGGGCGCGAGCGGAAGAGCCGCGCGGCATCCGGCCGGATGATCTCGCCGGCGAGCAGCCAGGAATCGAGTTCCCGGACCGGCGCGGCGGGCGTGACGTCGAACGCGCCGAGATTCCGCAGCTGGCGCGGGGGCGTTTCCGCATAGATCGTGACCGGCTCGGACCGGCGGCCGGCGGAGACCTTGTCCAGGTCGGGGATGAACCACTTGTCGCCCGGGCCCGGGCCGACCCACACCGGGTAGGCCTTGAAACGCAGCCGGTAACGGCCGCTGGCCGGCACGGTGAATTTCTCGAAATAGACTTCCACCGGTTCGTAGTTGCTCGCCACCACGCCCATGCCCTCCTCCTCCCGGATCGCGGGGTCGTTGAGCCCGACCGTGTACGGGACGTATTCCTTGCGCACCTCGGGCTGTCCCTGCACGCCCCGTACCGGGAAGGTCGCGCGCTCCGGCGCCGTGTTGAAAACGTCGTACTTCATCTTGTCGATGAAGCTGGGTTGCTGGCGGGCAAAGTAACGGGTGGTCGGCGTCTCGGGCCGTTCGGGCTGCCGGGCCATCACCTCGCGCAGGGCCCGGTCGGCCGTCGCGAGGTAGCGGGCCATCTGCACGTGCGACACGTCGAGCGAGTCACCGATCTTGTTGAAGCGGTACGATTCGCCGTCCTCGGGGAGCGCGTCCTTGAGCTGGAGCCACGGCGCGCCGAGCAGGTCGCGCAGGGTGTTCTCGTATTCGTAGCGGTTGAGCCGGCGGAGGGTCGCCCGGCCCTCGCGGTCGGTGCGCACCTGCTCCGCCATGGTCAGCGCCGACTCCAGCGCATGCGTGAACCGCACGAGCTCCTTCGCCTCCGGCCGGGGTTTCTTCCGCGGCGGCATTTCGTCGGCCATGACGCGGTCATACACCTTCACCCAGGTGTTGAAATTCTTCCCCTGGTCCGGCTCGAAGGTGAGCGAGATCAGGTCGAGCCCGCCCTTTTTCTCCACGTCGTCATGGCAATCGGCGCAACGGCGGTCGATGAACTTGTCCACGTCGGGCGGGAGGGTTCCGGCCCGCAGGGGCCCAACGGCCAGCAGCATGAGCGCACCCAGGATGCGACCGGGTGTCGCAAGGACTGCAGCGGGGTTAATCATGCCGGGGTAAGGGGCGGAAAGCGGCGACCAACGCACCATTCCACGGCGGCAAGCAGGGCATCGCGGTTGTTCTCCGTCAAGGCTAACGCCAGACCCGTCACCTCGGTAAAGCGCGGCCTCCGGCCGGGTGAACCAAACCCGCCTTGTCACTCCGCACCGATTAGCCCATCCCCTTGGTGGTGAGCAAATCGCCCCCTGACGCCGATGACACTCCGCCTGTCCCGCACAAGCGACGGCCGCGCTATGCGGGCAAGAATCCCCGGCATTTCGAGGAAAAGTACAAGGAACTCAATCCGGAGCGCTACGCCGGCGACGTGGCCAAGGTGCTTGCCGCCGGCAAGACCCCCGCCGGCACGCACCGGTCCATCATGGTGGACGAGATCCTCTCCGTTCTCGCCCTCCGGCCCGGGGAGCTCGCCGTGGACTGCACGCTCGGCTATGGTGGACACTCCCGCGAAATGCTTCCGCTCCTCGCTCCGGGCGGACGCCTTATCGGCCTCGATGTCGATCCGATCGAGCACCCCAAGACCGCCGCCCGCCTCCGCGAGGCCGGCTGGGGCGAAGACACCTTCATCGCCGTCCGCTCCAACTTCGCCGGCCTGCCCAAGGTGCTGGCCGGCCTCGGTCACGCCGGGGCTGACGCCATTCTCGCCGACCTCGGCGTCTCCTCGATGCAACTCGACGATCCCGCGCGCGGCTTCACCTTCAAGACCGACAGCCCGCTCGACCTGCGCTTGAATCCCTCGCGCCCGCCCTCTGCCGCGGACTGGCTGGCCCGGGTGTCCGAACCGGACCTCGCCGCCGCCCTTACCGAAAACGCCGACGAACCCCACGCCGCGCTGCTGGCCCGTGAACTTACCGTGCGCCGCAGCGAGACTCCCCTCACCCGGACGCTCCAGCTCGCCGCCACGATCCGGAACATCCTGCGCGCACACCACCCCCGGCACGACCCGGAGTCCGCCGACGACACCGTGCGCCGTGTGTTCCAGGCGATTCGCATCGCGGTGAATGACGAGTTCGGTGTGCTCGATCTCTTCCTGCGCCAGCTGCCCGGCTGCCTCAAGCCCGGCGGGCGCGTGGCGATCCTGACGTTTCACTCGGGCGAGGATCGCCGCGTGAAGCAGGCCTTCCGCGAGGGGATCCGCAGCGGCGTCTACGTCACGACCAACGACGACGTTGTCCGCGCCGGCCCCGAGGAACGCCGCGCCAATCCGCGCAGCACCTCCGCCAAGCTCCGCTGGGCCGTCCGCGCCTGAGTCCGCGGGATTGACTGAGGGGGGCCATCGGCCAAGGGTAACTTCCCCGGCCTGTCGCCGGACCAGCCCCCTGCTTTTATGATGCACCCCCATCGTCTCTGCCTGCTCCTGTCCGTGTTCATGCTGGGCCTCGCCAGCAGTCACGCCGCCACGCCGGTGCATGTGTGGGAGAAACAAGAACTCACCTTCACCGCCGCGCAGGACTACCCGAACCCCTACACCGACGTCATTGTCTGGGTTGACCTGACCGGCCCGGGCTTCAACAAGCGCCTCTACGGCTTCTGGGACGGCGGCCGGACCTACCATCTGCGCCTGCTGGCGACCGCGCCGGGTGCATGGTCCTGGAAGAGCGGCTCCAACCAGACCGACACCGGACTGAACGGGCAGACCGGCGGTTTCACGGCCGTGGCCTGGACCGAGGCGGAGTTGAAGGAGAACCCGCTGCGTCGCGGCATGATCCAGCCCTCGGCCAACGGCCACGCGCTGCAACACGCGGACGGCACACCCTATCTGGCCATCGGCGACACCTGGTACGCCGTCCCCTCCAACCGTTTCAAGTGGTACGAGGACGACAAGGAGCGGTCCCTCGGGCCCGACGCGGGTTTCAAGGACTATGTGCGCTACCGCAAGGCGCAGGGATACAACTGGGTCAACGTCATCGCCGCCTTCCCCAACTGGAAGACCGACGACAAGCCGTGGCGGCTCAAGACGGCCGACGGCACGACCGTTCGTTCCGCCTGGGTCGAGTTCGGCACCGCCGCACCGAGCAACGACGGCCGCGGCTCGGCCAAGAACATGGACAACGAGGGTGGCCGGCCCTTCCATTTCCCCGGCAAGGTGCCCGGCTGGGAGGACTACTTCCCCGACATGAACCGGATCAACCCCGAGTACTTCAAGTATCTCGACCGCAAGATCGACTACCTGAACGCAAACGGCTTCGTGCCGTTCATCGAGGCGTCCCGCCGCGATTCCGGCATGCTCTGGTTCAAGCACTACCCGTGGCCGGAGTCCTACACGCGCTACATCCAGTACATCTGGTCGCGCTACCAGGCCAACATCACGGTGCTCAGCCCCGTCCACCTCGACATCATCGACGAGACGGTCAGCCCCGACGATTACACCAACGCCATCCGCGCCGTGAAGGAAAAGTTCGGCATGCCCCCGTTCGGCACCCTGCTCTCCGCCAACGCCAATCCCTCCACGCTCGAGAACTGGGGCGAAGGCTCCTGGGTCACGTTCCACCAGACCGGCAACATGCGGGAGCACAACAATTACTGGTATCTCACCGAGATCTACAACCTCAAGGACCCCGTGCCCGGCATGAACGGCGAGCCCTACTACTCCGGCTACAAGGACAACCGCGGCGCGGGGGCGGTGAACTACAAGCTCGGCGCCGATGGCGGCACGGAACGTGACGACCAGCTCTGCCGCTCCGGCCTCTACGGCTGCTTCCTCTCCGGCGGACTAGCCGGCCACGTCTACGGCGCCGAGGGCATCTGGGGCGCCGACATCGAGCCCGCGGCCCCGACCAAGATGTGGGACGCGTTCCAATGGCGCTCCGGCGCCGAGGTGCAATATCTCCGCACCTTCGCTTTCTCCATCGGCCGGCGCTACCAGGAGCTCGTGCCCCTTGCCGACCTGGTCTCACCCAACAAGACGCACACTGTCCTCAGCTACGACGGGTGGGCCTACTGCGCCCGCACGCCGGACAAGGAGATCTTCCTCGTCTATTTCGAAAACGGCTGCCCGCGGTCGCAGATCCGCGGCGCCCGCCTCAACAGCTACTATCGCGCCCAGTGGTTCAATCCCCGCGACGGCACCTGGCTGGATGCCGGCAGCGGCAAGGTCCGGGCCAACAATATCGGCATCATCTCCCTGCCCGATTTTCCCGGTGCCACCGACTGGGGCCTGCGCCTGACGTACGACAGTCCGGCCCCGGCCGGGCGCTGAGGAAATCCGAGAGCCCCCAGTCGACGTCAGGCCAAGGTGGCGGCGAGGGTGACCTTGGCGTTAAGCAGGCGCGAGATGGGGCAGCCGGCCTTGGCTTGGGCGGCGATCTCGTCGAACTTCGCCCGGTCAATGCCCGGGATCTTCGCGTTGAGCACCAGGTGCGAGGCCGTCACGGTCCAGCCGGCGGGCGGGACGTTGTCGAGGCTGACCTCCGCGGTGACGTCGAGCCGCTCCGGCGTGAAGCCCGCCTTGCCCAGCTCGGCGGAGAGGGCCATGGCGAAGCAGCCCGAGTGCGCGGCGGCGATGAGTTCCTCGGGATTGGTGCCGGCGCCCGATTCAAAGCGGGAGCCGAAGGAGTATTCCGTGTTCTTGAGCGCACCGCCGGGAGCGGTGAGCGAGCCTTTGCCAGTTTTCAGGGAGCCTTGCCAGACGGCGGATGCAGT
>JANMTJ010000324.1:0-3749 GCA_031390295.1 Oleiharenicola sp. | reverse complement strand
GAAGGTCATCGTGGCCTGCGTGCCGGCGTCGGGGGCCTGCGTCACCTCGGCCTTGATGGTCGCGAGCATCGCCTTGGCCCGGTTGCGCACAATCACGTCGCCGGTCTGGATTTTCCCGCCCTTCGCGCCCGCATACTCGATGACCGGACGAGCCTCGAGGGCGAGGTCTGTCAGGACCGGCGACCGACCCTGACTGAGCGAGACGTCAGCCAGCAGGAGTGGCGAGACGGCTCTGAGAATGGATTTTTCACCCTCGACGCGGAGTTCAAACACTCCCTGCTGCACCACGCCATCAAGCGTGGCCCCGGGCTGGGTCAGCGGAAACAGGCCAAGCGGCAAATGCCCCAGCTCGATCCGGGCGACCGGCTGCCCTTCGTCCCGGGGCGCAATCGTATCGCCATTCATCCCCACCGTGAATGGCTGGGTGATGGTGGCACTGAAAAGCATATTTTGCGGTCCCTGCCGGACCTGCATCTGGCTCGGCTGGATTTCCAGTTCATCGCCGCGCAGGGTAAACTTGACGTCACCCTGCGCCGTGACCGGCGCGCCCGGCAGCCAGCGTTCGAGCAGCTTCACCGCCGTTGCCGTGTAGCGGCCCTCCACCGCGACCTGCGTGACCGCCCCGGTCTGAACCGACATTTTGCCTGACACATTGAGCGCATCACCGGCCGGAGTCGTGACCTTCAAGTCGAGCACCGGAGCGTCCACCCGGCCATCAACCACGACTGCCTCGCCCTCCACCGCGACCTGCGCGGCCGTAAGCATGGACCGCCCAGCCTGAGCCAGGCTGAGGCCGCTCACTTGGACCCGGCCCCGGACGGAGGCCGCTGTGGCGGAACCGGCGGCCCGCGCGAGATCAATCTGCCCGGTTATTTCGCCTCCGGAAACATCCACCGACGATACAAACGGATGGATCCAATCCAGCGGCAAACCCAGGATTTTGACCTCGAGCAATTTGTCGGCCGCCGTGCCCTCGGCGAGGAGCTGGCGCTTCAGCAGGTCATAGCGGATCGCCGCCACGGTGTGCACCTCCACGACCGGTTTCGCTCCGGTCAGGACGGCCTTGAACTGCTTCAGGTCAAGGACACCGTCCCGCTGGCCGACATCAAAGGTGGTATCAAGCGCCACCGGGCCAAACGCGCGCCAGGCCGGCCCCAGAGTCTCCAGCCGGCTCAACTGTCCTTGCAGGCCGCCCTGCAAGGCGAAGGTCGTCGTGACTGGATCGAACGTGAAGCTCCCTCCGCCCTTCAGATCAAAATCGGGCCACGCACCACCGAGAAGAAACGGGGCGAGCTGAGGCGTGCTGGCCTTGAGCTCCCATTCGCCGGCATATTGCCGGTTCGTCGCGGCCAGCCGGGCCTGCACCTTCAGCACCTGCTCCTTCTTGCCGTGCAGGATCGTGTCCACGCCGATGACATAGCTTTCCCCCGAGGTGGTGCGGAACAGCTCGGCGGAGATCTTCAACTGGCTCTGTCCGGTGAGGCCGCGCCCCTCGGCATCCACGACCGTGGTCAGGTTGACGTTGTTGAAGGTGCGCTGCGCGGTAAGCGTGACACGCAGACCGGCCTGGGCGCGGAGCGTGGTGACTCCGGCATCGGGCGCGGGATTGCGCAGGATGGCATTGAACTGGAGCAAACCCTCCTGCCCCGCGGAAAATTTGCCACCGCTGACGGTAAACTCCGCCGCGACCGGCGGCTGACCCGCCGCACCGGGCAACAGCGCCCGGCCCGCAATGCGCACATCATCCAAGGACAAGTCCACCGGCAGCACCACTTGGGCCAGCAGGCCTGGCGCGGCCGCAGGGGCGCCGGCGGCGGCGGCCTCGACCTTGGTGCGCGAGACCCGGCTGGCATCCACCACCAGTCCGTCGATCTTGAGCCGGCTGATGGCAAGCTGCCGTCCGACCAGCAGTTGAAACAGGGGAAAATCAGCCTCGAGCCGGTCCCACTTGACCACAACCCGCTGTTTTTCCACCTGCACACCCTCAAGCGTGGCGCCGGACCAACCGGCCGAGACGACGGCCACCTCGAGCTTGAGGCCCGCCTCCTTGGCGGCACGGAGCACGGCCCAGCGCTGGACGGAGGGCGTCATCGCGAGGCCCAACCCGACAGCGCAAATCACCACCAAAATCCCGAGGAGAATGAGCAGCAGACGGACAGGCTTCATGCGGTGCGGTAAGGACACATGAAAATGGCTCAAGTTGCCGGCAGCGCGAAGAAAAAAGGCCGCCCGGGGGCGGCCTCGTTGCTTCAGCCGGAAGAGGCTCAGGGATAGGACAGCTCCTTGGTGGGCATGAATTCATCCGTCTGCCCCATGGCCCGGCGTGCGACCGCGACCGCCACATTGTAGCTGAAGAAGGCCTGCAACTGGTTGAGGCGTGCGGTGGTGAGATCCACCTGCGAGGTGAGCACATCAAGCTGGGTGGCCGTGCCGGCGGAGAACCGTGCATTGGCGAGGCGGACAGCCTCCTCGGCCTGTTCCACGACCTTCTGGGAGGCCTGCGCGAGCTCGGTGGCCTGCTGGTAGGACGAAATCGCACGGCGCACATCGACATCAACCGTCAGCTGGGCCTCGGCCAGGGCCAGCTTGGTCTGCTCAAGGAATGAGCGGGCCTGGGCGACGCGGCCGGCGGTGGCCCGGCCGTCAAAAATATCCCACGATGACTGCAGGCCGACGGTCCAGCCGTCGAGCGAGGACCGGGTGCTTGAGACCGGAGCCCGGCGCCAGTCATAGGAACCGAAGGCCGACACGCTGGGCAGATACCCGGCCCGGCGGACGGTCACGCCCTGCTCGGCCGAGGCCGCCAACGCGGTCAGGCGCTGCAAATCGGGACGCTGTTCGCGGGCGATGTTGAGGGCGGAGCGGACCAGTTCGCGGGTCTGGTCGGGCGTGGCCCCGGCGGTGCCCTGCGGGTCAAAGCTGGCCGGCCGGAACTCCAGCGTGCCGAGAAACTCGGGAATCTGCGTGACGTTTTTCTCGTCGGCATTGACATAACCGAGGGACTGGCGGAGTTCCTCGATCGTCAGGCGGTAATCGTTCCGGGCGGTGATCAGGGGGACCTGGGCGTTGGCCACGGCGACCTCGGCCCGCAACACCTCGAAATTGGAAACGGTACCCGCCTCATAGCGGTTCTTCACGTCCTGCAACTGGCGCTGGAGCAGCTCGATGTTCTGTTCCTGCACCTTGATCTTCTCGCGGTTGAGCAGCACGGTGAAGAAGCGGATGCGGACGTCCACCAGCGCGTCATTGATGACGGCCTTGAGGGCCAGCACCGCCGCATCGAGGGCCAGTTGCTGGCCCTTCACGCTCGCGGCGACCCCGCCGCCGGCATAAAGCACCTGGCGGGCGGTGATGTCCACCGACCAGGCATGGTCCCGGCCGTTGGAGGAGACATCGTCGGAGTTGCGCGAGTAGCCCGCCGAGGCGGAGACGTTGGGAATCTGGGCGGAGCGGACCTCAAGGATGACCCCCTCCTGCTGGCGGATGCGCTCCTTGGCCTGGCGGATGGCGAAGTTGTTATCGAGCGCATAGGCGAGCGCGTATTCGAGATCCAGCTTGGGCGGCACCACGAAGTCGGGATCGGGCTTGCCGTCGTTGAGCTGGGCAGAGGCGGGCAACGTCGAGAGCAAACTCGCGCCTAAAAGGAGAAGGCTGGGCAGACGCATGGGAAATTTCATGAAAAGGGAAAGGGATTATTTGGCAAGGGCCGGCTCGGCGTCGGGGGCGCGGACGGGAGAAGAGACGAGGGA
>JANMTJ010000355.1:0-1605 GCA_031390295.1 Oleiharenicola sp. | reverse complement strand
GTGCAAAAGCTCAAGGCCGGGCTCGATGCCGCCGGCATCACCACGTGGTTTGACATGGAGCGCCTCGAGAGCGGCGATGATTACGACCACAAGATCCGCGGCAACATCGCCCGCTGCTCCTTCTTCCTGCCGATCGTCTCGGCCGCCACCCAGCGACGGCACGAGGGATATTTCCGCCGGGAGTGGAGCTACGCCGTGGACCGCACTCGCGGCATGGCCGACGGCGCTGTCTTTGTGCTGCCCGTCTGCATCGACGGCACCACCGAGGCCGACGCCGTGGTCCCCGAGAAATTCAAGACCGTACACTTCAGCCGGGCACCGGGGGGCGAGCCGCCACCGGAATTCACCCGCCGCCTGCAGGAACTTTGCGCGGCCAGGCCGCGCTAACACCCAACGTTTAACTTTTAACGCCCAATGACCAAAAATAATCCCCATCCCCCGGAGCCCAATTTGAGCGTTAAAAGTTCAGCGTTAAAAGTTGAGCGTTCCGGCGCGGCGCCGGCCGCCCCGCCGGCCGCCGTCGATGCGGCCAATCCCTGGCTCGGTCTCGCCTCTTTCTCAGAGGAAACGCGCGCCTATTTCCATGGCCGCGACGAGGATGCCGCCGAACTCGCGCGCCGCGTCCAGCGCAAGCTCCTCACGGTTCTTTTTGGGCAGTCGGGACACGGCAAGACTTCGCTCCTCCGCGCGGGCCTCGTCCCCCGGCTGCGCGACGAGGGCTACTGCCCGGTTTATGTGCGCCTCGACTACGCACCCGAATCACCGCCGCCCTCCGAGCAGATCAAGGCGGCGATTTTCGAAGCCACCCGTGCTGCCGGCACCTGGACGAAGTCGGGCTCGTCGGTCGCCGGCGAGTCGCTGTGGGAATTCCTCCATCACCGGGACGACAAGCTGACGGACGCGGCCGGCAAGCCGCTGATCCCGTTGCTCATTTTTGACCAGTTCGAGGAGATCTTCACGCTGGCGCAGAGCGATGCCACCGGCCGCCAGCGCGCGCAATCATTCCTGACCGAACTCGCCGATCTCGTCGAAAACCGGCCTCCCGTCGAGCTGGAGGGTCGGATCGACCGCGAGGAGGCTGACGCGGCGATATTCGATTTCGCCCGGGCCGACTACCGTATCCTGATTTCGTTGCGGGAGGATTACCTGGCCCATCTCGAGGCCCTGAAGGGCCCGATGCCCTCGGTGACCCAGAACCGGGTGAGGCTCGCCCGCTTCTCCGGTGCCCAGGCGCTCGCGGCGGTGCGGGCACCGGCGCCCCATCTCGTGAGCGAGGAAGTTGCGACGCAGATCGTCCGGTTCATCGCCGGGACCGAGGACCTGGCCCACGCCGAGGTGGAGCCCTCGCTGCTCAGCCTCGTCTGCCGCGAGTTGAACAACACCCGCCTGGCGCGCGGGCAATCCGAGATCACCGCCGATCTGCTCGCGGGGTCGCGCGAGACGATTCTTTCCGAGTTCTATGAACGCGCCCTGGCGGACCAGCCGGTGGGTGTCCGGCGTTTCATCGAGGATGAATTGCTCACCGATTCCGGCTATCGCGAAAGCGTGGCCGAGGAGCGCGTGAAAAAAGCCTTTGCCGCCGCGGGCGCGGCGCCCGATGCGCTG